>JANNGJ010000351.1:0-14307 GCA_031403815.1 Burkholderiales bacterium
GGGCCTTAATCTGTGCAACGGGCGCCCACTGCTGCAACTCCTTGCGCTGGTTGGGGGTCTGGCTGTATGACGGCGTTGGGCTGCTCATGGGCGCAGAATAAAATAAGATGGGCCCCACCTAACACGGTGGGGCCCTTCTCAAGCAACAGCCGCTAGGCCTGGATCAAGCTTGGCCGAGTTTCAGGTCCGGGTAGCGAACATGTTCGACCAGGTCCTGGGTTTCCTGGCTCGGCGCCTTGGTCAGCAGGCTGACGATGACGATCGTCGCGATACCGACCGGCACGCCGAAGACACCTGCCGAGATCGGCAGAATGCCCCACCACAGTTCCACCGGGGAAGTGACCCCGAAGACACCACGCAGCCACGGTTGGGTGGTGGCCATGTAGTAGAAGGTCGTGCCCAAGCCGGCCACCATCCCCAGCGAAGCGCCCCACTTGTTGGCGCGCTTCCAGAAGATGCCCAGCACCAAGGCCGGGAAGAAGGTGGCTGCTGCGAACGAGAACGCCGCCGAGACCAGGAACAGGATGTCCGCCGGTTTCTGCGCCGCCACATAGGCTGCTGCCAAGGCCACCACCACCAACAAGGCCTTCGAGATGGCGACACGGCGCGAGGTGGGCGCGTTCGGGTCGATCATCTTGTAGTACAGGTCGTGCGAGAGCGCATTGGCAATCGTCAGCAGCAGGCCGTCGGCGGTGGACAGAGCAGCCGCCAGGCCACCTGCCGCCACCATGCCCGACACCACATACGGCAGGCCACCGATTTCCGGCGTGGCCAACACGATGATGTCGCCGCTGATGCGCATTTCAGCCAGCTGGAAGATGCCGTCCTTGTTGATGTCGGCCACCGACAGCAAGGCCGGGTCCACCTTGGCCCAGGTCCCGATCCAGGCCGGCAACTTGTCGAACGGTGTCCCGACCAACACGTTGAAGACCTCGTACTTGACCAGCACCGCCAGGGCCGGCGCCGTGAAGTAGAGCAGGAAGATGAAGAACAGGCTCCAGGTCACCGAGTCCCGCGCTTCCTTCACCGAGGGCGTGGTGTAGTAGCGCATCAGGATGTGCGGCAGGGCCGCGGTACCCACCATCAGACAGAAGATCAGGGCCAGGAAGTTGCGCCGTGAAGTGTCGAACGCGGTCTTGGCCTTCTCGTCGCCATTTGGGTCGCCCGCGAACTGCTGCGCGTGGTTGGGCATGCCCGCCAGCGGCGCGGCGCGTGCCGTGTTGCTGGCCTTGGCCGCGTCGTAGGCCTTCTTGGCATCGGCCGCCGTCTTGGGCAACGCGGCCAGCGCCTTCTCGGCCGCCTGCACATCGGCCGCCGGGCCGTTCGCGCCCTTCAGGTCATCAAGCTTCTTCTGCGCCGCAGCCAGGTCGGCGGTCATGGCGGCCGGCACGTCCTTCAGCTTGGCGTCAGCCGCATCGGCGCGCTCCTTGAAGATGCCCCGGACTTCCAGCTCCTTCGGATCCGCGCGCAACTGCTTCTCACGCTCCGTGATCTTCTGCAGCTGGTAGCCATAGATCGCCTGCGGAATCGGGATGCCGGTCTGCTTGACCGAGAGCCAGATCACGGGGATCAGGTAGGCCACGATCAAGATGATGTACTGGGCCACTTGGGTCCAGGTCACCGCGCGCATGCCGCCCAGGAACGAGCACACCAGGATGCCACCCAGGCCGACGAAGATGCCGACCTCGAAAGCCAGACCCGACAGCCGCGTGGTGATCAGGCCGACGCCATAGATCTGCGCCACAACGTAAACGAAGGAGCACAGGATGGCCCCGACGATGCCGATGAAGCGCGGCAAATTGCCTTCGAAGCGTGCGCCCAGAAAGTCGGGGATCGTGAACTGACCGAACTTGCGCATGTAGGGCGCCAGGAACAGGGCCACCAGACAGTAACCGCCGGTCCAGCCCATGATGAAGGCCAGGCCGCCGTAGCCGCTCAGGTAGACCGTGCCGGCCATGCCGATGAAGGAGGCCGCGCTCATCCAGTCGGCGCCCGTGGCCATGCCGTTGTACATCGCTGGCACGCGCCGGCCGGCCACGTAGTACTCCGAAGCGTCGGAGGTGCGGCTCATGACGCCGATGCCGGCATACAGCGCCACCGTGGCCAGCAGGAAGATGAAGCCGATATAGTTTCTCGGCAGGCCCATCTGCTCGAGGATCGCGAGCACGATGACGAAGGCGACAAAGCCGCCGGTGTACCAGGCGTACACCTTGTTGAGTTGCGACTTGAAGGTCGCCGTGGACGCCGAATCTGTCTTGGCGCCGTGTTCGAACATGCCAGCCATGGTCAGTCCTCCTCGTGGACGTTGTGCTCGATGTCGAGCTTGTTCATGTAGCGGGCGTAGTACCAGATGATCACGCAGTAGACGACCAACGCGCCCTGCCCACCCATCCAGACACTGAACGGCCAACCGAAGAAGTTGAAATTCAGGTCACGCGCAAAGTAGCTGACGACGAATGTCACGACGAACCAGATCGCCAGCAGGATGCCGGTGATGCGCAGGTTCTTCTGCCAGTACTGGCGGTGCCTTTCCGAGATTTTCTGCATCGCGTTGCCTCCAACGGTAAACACACCGGGATGAGCCCGGTACTCAAGTCCCACAGAACCGTGTGGTCACGCCACCAGGCCGGTTTCCCGCTCCAGTTGCGCGGCCACCTTGGGCTCGAAGCCCTTCAGGTGGCGAATGATCTTTCTTGTCTCCTCCGGTTCCTGACGGTCGAAGCGCACCCGGGCCAGTTGGTACCAGCCGTACGGGCTCATCGGTTGCAGTTCGGTGTTCTTCTTCAGGGCCGCGACGGCTTCATCGTAGCGCTGCAGGCGGATCAGCACCAGGCCCAGGCCGTACCAGGCTCGGTCGGCCTTCTCGTCCAGCGCCAGCGAGCGGCGGAAGGCCGATTCGGCCTCAAGGTAACGGCCGTCTTCTTCGAGCAGATAGGCCAGGTTGAACCAGTAGGCCGAGCTGCTGTTGGGCTGGGCCGCGACCAGGGTCTGCAGATCGGCAATCGCCAGGGCGCGGCGGTCGCTCTGGGCGCGCACGTGCGAGCGGCTGGCCAAGGCATAGCCGTCGTGCGGCCAGCGCGCCAGCATGGTGTCGAAAATCACTTCGGCGGCCTTCGGGCGGCCGATCACCAGCCACGCCATCGCACTGACTTTGAACCACAGGTAGGCCAGGCCGCTGCCGTTCATTGGCACTGCTCCACCCCGATCTTCAGGCACAGATCGATGCGTTCGAAGGTGACAACGAAATAGACCACCAGCAACAGAAAGAAGGTGACGATGGGCACGTGCTGGTCGGCCACTTTGGCCGGTGTCAGGCGACGCATCAGCGACGTGAAGGGTTTGGAGATCAATTGCAGCAGTTGGTAGAAGAAGTTGCTGTCGCGCTTCGGGCCGGCCAGCACGTACAAGGCCCCCTGCCCGGCCAAGGCCAGCAGCGGGATGTAGAGGATCAGTTGCACCAGGTTGAGAAAGGTCAGCACAGACGAAACAGGGCCATGAGAGAACGAGCGCGAACGACTCCACGTGCGGCGCAGGCAGTAATGTCGTCGCAGAGCGCTTACTGATTTCTGACAAATCGCCACGCCCGCGGGCAAACCCCCCGCGGACAAACCCTGAGCAGAGGGCACGGGCGATAATCCGCCGCTTCTGAAATCAAGGCTCTCTCATGGACATCGAACGCGTCAACCTGATCGGCACCCAACTGGCCGATCTGACCCAGCGCACCGCAGCGCTTCGGGGGTATCTTTGACTACGACCACAAAGCCCTGAGACTCAACGAGGTCGTGGCCGCGCTCGAAAACCCGAGCGTCTGGAACGAACCCAAGCGGGCCCAGGAACTCGGCCGCGAAAAGAAGACGCTCGAAACGGTGGTGCAGACCATCGACCACTTGGCCAGCAACCTGGCCGACAACACCGAGCTGTATGAGATGTCGAAGGCGGATGCCGACTTCGACGGCCTGGCCGCGATCGAGGCCGATGCAGCACAGCTGGCCGCCATCGTCGAGGGTCTCGAGTTCCGCCGCATGTTCAACAACCCGGCCGACCCGAGCAATTGCTTCCTCGACATCCAGGCCGGCGCCGGCGGCACCGAGGCCTGCGACTGGGCCAGCATGCTGCTGCGCCAGTACCTCAAGTACTGTGAGCGCAAGGGCTTCAAGGCCGAGCTGCTGGAAGAGACTGCGGGGGACGTGGCCGGCATCCGCAGCGCCACGATCAAGGTCGAGGGCGACTACGCTTTCGGTCACCTGCGCACCGAAACCGGCGTGCACCGCCTGGTGCGCAAGAGCCCCTTCGACTCAGCTGGCGGCCGCCACACCAGCTTTGCCAGCGTCTTCGTCTCGCCCGAAGTCGATGACACGATCGAGATCGACATCAACCCGGCCGATGTGCGCACCGACACCTTCCGCGCCAGCGGCGCCGGCGGCCAGCACATCAACAAGACCGATTCGGCCGTGCGCCTAACCCACATCCCGACCAACATCGTGGTGCAGTGCCAGAACGACCGCAGCCAGCACCGCAATCGCGACGAGGCCTGGCAGATGCTGCGCTCGCGCTTGTACGAGCACGAGATGCGGATCCAGAAAGCCGCGCAGCAAAAGCTCGAAGACAGCAAGACCGACGTCGGCTGGGGTCACCAGATCCGCAGCTATGTGCTCGACAACAGCCGCATCAAAGACCTGCGCACCAACGTCGAGATCAGCAACACGCAAAAGGTGCTCGACGGCGACCTTGATGTCTTCATCCAGGCCAGCCTGAAGCAGGGAGTCTGATGTCGTGATCAAAGCTTTGATCTTCGACATGGACGGCACCATGATCGACTCGATGGGTCACCACCGCTTGTCGTGGATCGAATTCGTGCGCCGCCATGGCATCGAGATCGAAGTCGATGACCTGATGCGTCGCACCACCGGCCGTACCGGTGCCGAGTGCATGAACCAGTTGTTCGGCCGCGAGGTGAGCGCCGACGACGCCTGGGCCTTGGTGGCCGAGAAAGAGGCGATTTATCGCGAGCTGTTCGCGCCCGTGTTCCGCGAAGTGGCCGGCTTTCGCGCCTTCGCCGAGCAGGCGCGGGCTGCGGGCCTGGACATTGGTGTCGGCACTGCGGGCGACCGTCACAACATCGCCTTCGCGCTGCAGCACCTGGCGATGGACCCGGTGCCGCCCGTCATCGTCGGCGGCGACGAGGGCCTGCCGGGCAAGCCCGATCCCGCCATCTTCCTGGAAGCGGCGCGCCGACTGGGTGTCGCGCCGGCGCATTGCGTCGTGTTCGAGGACGCACCTTTCGGCATCGAGGCCGCGCGTCGTGCCGGCATGGCCGCGGTGGCGGTGTGTTCGAGCCACAGCGCACAAGAACTGGCCGGGGCCCATGTGCTGGCCGCCATCGAAGACTACGACGGCGCCCTTGCTGCCGACCTGCTGAAGAGACTGATCCTTACGGAGACGCGCCATGTTGCGTGAAGGCACCGCCCCCCTGATTCGCCGCGAAGACTACAGCGCCCCGGCGTTCTGGATTCGCGAAGTCGACCTGAGCTTCGATCTCGACAGCGCCAAGACCCTGGTGGCGAGCAAGCTGCGCATCGAGCGCAATGCCGACCAACCGGCGCAAGCGCTGCGCTTGCACGGCGAAGCGCTGACGCTGCTGCGCGTGATGGCCGACGGCCAGAGCGTGTCTTTCCGCCACGAAGCCGACGGCACGCTGGTGATCGACAACCCGCCTGCCGGCGACAGCTTCACGCTCGAGATCCGCAACACCTGCGCGCCCGACAAGAACACCCAACTGTCGGGTCTGTACGCCTCGGGCTCGGGCCTGTTCACGCAATGCGAGGCCGAAGGCTTTCGCCGCATCACCTACTTCCTCGACCGCCCCGACGTGATGGCCGTCTACACCGTCACGCTGCGTGCCGACAAGGCGCGCTTCCCGGTGTTGTTGGCCAACGGCAACCTGGTCGAACACGGCGATCTCGACAACGGCCGCCACTTCGCCAAATGGCACGACCCGTTCCCGAAGCCAAGCTACCTGTTCGCGCTGGTGGCCGGAAAGCTGTCGGTGCGGCGCCAGCCGATCCGCACCCGGTCGGGCAAGGAGCACCTGCTCGAGATCTATGTCCGGCGCGAAGACCTGGGCAAGACGGAGCACGCGATGGCCTCGCTGGTGGCCTCGGTAATCTGGGACGAAGCCCGCTTCAACCTGCCGCTGGATCTGGAACGCTTCATGATCGTGGCCGTCAGCGACTTCAACATGGGCGCGATGGAGAACAAGGGCTTGAACATCTTCAACACCAAGTTCGTGCTCGCCAGCCCCGCGACGGCCACCGACCACGACTACGCCGGCATCGAGAGCGTGGTCGGCCACGAATACTTCCACAACTGGACCGGCAACCGCATCACCTGTCGCGACTGGTTCCAGCTCTCGCTCAAGGAAGGCCTGACCGTCTTCCGCGACCAGGAGTTCAGCATGGACATGGCCGGCAGCGCGACGGCGCGTGCGGTCAAGCGCATCGCCGACGTCAAGACCCTGCGCGAGCGCCAGTTCCCCGAAGACGCCGGCGCCATGGCGCACCCGGTGCGGCCCGACGCTTACGTCGAGATCAACAACTTCTACACACCCACGATTTACGAGAAGGGCGCCGAAGTCGTGCGCATGATGCAGACCCTGGTCGGCCGCGACGGCTTCACGCGCGGCATGGCGCTGTACTTCGCGCGCCACGACGGCCAGGCCGTCACCTGCGACGACTTTGCGCAGGCCATCGCCGACGCCAACCCCGGCAGCGCGCTGACGACGCGGCTGGATGCCTTCAAGCGCTGGTACGCGCAGGCCGGCACGCCGCGGGTCACGGCACGGGGCCGCTACGACGCACCCTCGCGCACCTACACCCTCGGCCTGGAGCAACACGGCCTGCCGACACCGGGGCAGCCAACCAAACTGCCCGTCGTGATCCCGATGGCCCTGGGCCTGCTCACGCGCGATGGCCGTGCCCTGGCGCTGCAACTGGAGGACGAGCCCGAGACCACAGCCACCGAACGCGTGCTGGTGCTCGACGAGACCAAGAGCTTCTTCACCTTCGTCAACATCGACAGCGAGCCGGTGCCGTCTCTGTTGCGCGGCTTCTCGGCGCCGGTGATCCTGGCCGAGCCGCGCTCCGACGCCGACCTGCTGGTGCTGCTGCAGCACGACAGCGACCCCTTCAACCGCTGGGAGTCGGGCCAGCGCCTGGCCCTGCATCGGCTGCTGGCGGCCATCCGCTCCGAGCTCACGCCGCGCGACGCCCTGCTCGATGAGCCCTTCCTGGCAGCCATGCGCGCCGTGCTGCGCCATGCGCAGCTTGACGCCGCCTTCAAGACCTTGGTGCTCGAACTGCCCGACGAGAACACGCTGGCCGAGCAGCTCGACAGCGTCGAGCCGCAACGCATCCATGCTGTGCGCGAGGCCATGCTGGCGCAAGTAGCGCGCGAGCTGCACGCCGACTGGGTCTGGGCCTTCGAGACCCACCAGGTGGCCGGCGCCTACAGCCCCGATCCAGTGAGCGCCGGCAAGCGATCTCTGGCCAACCTGGCGCTGGGCATGCTGTGCCGCGACGCGGCCGCGAGCGGCGATGCCGTCTGGCCTGGGCGCGCCTACCAGCGCGTCAAGGACGCCGGCAACATGACGGAGCGCTTCGGTGCGCTGGCTGCGCTGACGCAGAACCATGCCGTTCTGGCCGATGCAGCGCTGGCGCACTTTCATCAGCTGTTCCGGCACGAGGCCCTGGTCATCGACAAATGGTTCGCCCTGCAGGCGCAGATGCCCGAGCAGGCCGACGGCCGGGTGTTCGGGCGCGTCAAGCAGTTGATGCAACACCCCGACTTCACGTTGAAGAACCCGAATCGCGCGCGCAGCCTGATCCAGGCCTTCTGCGCCGCCAACCCGGCGGCCTTTCACCGCAGCGACGCGGCCGGCTACGTCTTCTGGGCCGACCAGGTGATGCAGCTGGATGCACTGAACCCGCAGATCGCGGCGCGCATTGCGCGCGTGATGGACCGCTGGAGCTGCCTGGCCGAGCCCTACCGGTCGGCCGCGCGCGAAGCCATCGCCCGGGTGGCGGCCAAGCCTGAGTTGTCGAGCGGCGTGCGCGAGATCATCGAGCGCGCGCTGACCTGACGGGCTAGGCCTTGAGGTTCAACACCTTGGCCACCGGCGCCGGCCGCAGGCGGTAGGCGTCGGGCATGTCGGAGCCCAGCAAGGGGCGCAGGTAGAGGCGGAAGGCATCGGTGATGTCGGTGCCGCTCTCGGTAATGAACACGTCTTCCATCACGCGTGTCTTGCCGGCCACGTCGGTCAGGGGCACCAGCTCGTAGTCGACGGAGTAAAAGCCGGTGCGCTTGATCGTCACCGAGCCATTGCGCTGGCCCCACATGGCGTACTGCACCGCCTTCTCGCCGACTTCGCGCGCCTCGCGCGCATCGACATCGCTGACGCAGCCGATGAAGCTGCGCTGCAAGTAGCCCAGGGTGTCGCCCCGCACCCGCTTCAGGCCGAGCTTGGCCTTGATCTCTTCACACAGCAGATCGGCCAGTGCGCCGCTGCCCGAGAGTTGCACATTGCCATGGGCGTCGTGTTCGACCTGCTTGGCCAATTGGGCCAGGATGGGTTGGCCCGACGCATCGTGGATGCCTTCTGACACCGCCACCACGCAGCGGCCGTAGCGTTCTTGCGTGGCCTTCACGTCAGTCAGGAATTTGTCGATCGAGAAGGTGCGCTCGGGCACGTAGATCAGGTGCGGCCCGTCATCCGGAAACTTCTTGCCCAGGGCCGAGGCCGCGGTCAGGAAGCCGGCGTGGCGGCCCATCACCACCGCGACATACACGCCCGGCAGCGCCGCATTGTCGAGATTGGCGCCGGCGAAAGCCTGGGCGACGAAGCGCGCCGCCGAGGGGAAGCCCGGCGTGTGGTCGTTGCCCACCAGGTCGTTGTCGATGGTCTTGGGAATGTGGATGCAGCGCAGTGGGTAGCCCGCCTTGTGCGCTTCTTCGCTGACGATCCGCACCGTGTCGGACGAGTCATTGCCGCCGATGTAAAAGAAGTAGTCGATGCCATGCGCGCGCAGCACTTCAAAGATCTGCTGGCAGTACTTGAGATCGGGCTTGTCGCGGGTGGAGCCCAGAGCCGAGCCCGGGGTGGCCGCCACCAGTTCGAGGTTGTGGCTGGTTTCCTGCGTCAGGTCGACGAAGTCTTCGTTGACGATGCCGCGCACGCCGTGGCGGGCGCCATAGATGCGCTCGACGCCGCCGAAACGGCGCGCTTCGAGCACCACGCCGGCCAGGGACTGGTTGATGACGGCGGTGGGGCCGCCGCCCTGGGCGACGAGGATCTTGGCTGCTGGCATGTCGGGCGCTCCGGTTGTGCAATGGGCGTGATTGTGCCCACGACTTCAGGCGCCGCCGTCGTCCCCCAGGCAGACGCCGATCTGGCGCGCGCTGGCGAGCAAGGGGTGGTCGAGCGGCACGCAGCGATTGCGCCCGGCGACCTCGCTCAAGGCCACGCTGCCCAGCACACCGCCTTGCAGCGTGGCCATGCGACCGAACTCGCCGCGGCCGACCATCAGCGCAGCCTGGGTGCCGAACTGCGTGGCCAGCACTCGGTCGAACGGTGTTGGCGTGCCGCCGCGCTGCACATGGCCGAGCACCGTGGCCCTGACCTCGCTGGCCACCAGGGGTTGGAGCTGTCGGCGCAGCGCATGCGCCACCCCGCCCAGCCGCAGCGGGTCCGGCGAGCCCTCAAGGCGCTCGGCCACCGTCAAGCTGCCGCCGACCGGCACCGCGCCTTCGGCGATGCAGATCAGCGTCATGCGCTGGCGCTGCTCACGTTCGCGGCAGCGCGCAGCCACCACCTGCGGCGAATACGCGATCTCCGGCAGCAAGATCACATCGGCGGCGCCGGCCAGGCCAGCTTCGAGCGCAATCCAGCCAGCATAGCGGCCCATCGTCTCGAGAATCATCACGCGGCCATGGCTTTGCCCAGTCGTCTCCAGGCGCCCCAGTGCTTCCGCCGCCGTGGCCACCGCGGTGTCGAAGCCGAAACTGCGATCGGTGTGGTGCAGGTCGTTGTCTATCGTCTTGGGCACACCGAGGATGGGCAGACCGCACCGCGACAGGCGCTCCGCAATCGCCATGCTGCCGTCGCCGCCGATCACCACCAGCGCCTGCAGGCCGAGTTCTCCGGCATGAGCCAGCGCGGCCTCCGACACGTCACCACCGCCGGCCCCGAAGTAGGCGAAGGGGTCGGCGCGGTTGAGCGTGCCCAGGATGGTGCCGCCGCGGCTGTGAATGCCGCTCACGCTGTCCCAGGTCAAGGGCCGGCTGCGGCGCTCGATCAAGCCAAGAAAGCCCTGCTCGATGCCAATCACCTCAGCGCCCAGCCGGGCGATCAAGGACTTGGTGACGGCACGGATCACGGCGTTCAGCCCCGGGCAATCACCCCCGCCTGTCAAGACCCCGACTCGCATCGCGCCTCCTTGCCACAGCGTGGTCTGCCCGAATGGCGGCCAGTCTAGGCGCCGGCGGCGCGCCTGCCCACACAATCGTCACCCAAATGGGAAGCCTCTACCTGGTGCGCCACGGCCAAGCGTCCTTCGGCGCAGCCGACTACGACCAGCTCAGCCCCCTGGGGCAGCAGCAAAGCCGTCGGCTGGGCGTTTGGTTTCGCGAGCGTGGCTTGCGCTTCGATGCCGTGTTGACGGGCACCCTGAGACGCCACCTACAGACCCTTGCTGGCATCGAAGACGGCCTGCAGACCCGGCACGCGGCGCTGGCCCAGGCGGGCCTGAACGAGTACGACAGCGAGGCCGTGGTGCGCGCCGTGCACCCGGGGCCGATCCCGGCGGCCGCGGGTCTTGAGATGCAGCGCCTGCACTTCAGGTTGCTGCGCCAGGGTCTGCGCCAATGGATGGCAGGCGCGACCCAGCCGGTCGGCATGCCCACGCATGCCGGCTTCGTGGCCGGGGTGGTGCAAGCGCTGGACCATGTGCGCCAGCAGCATGCCGACGGCACGGTGCTGGTGGTCTCGAGCGGTGGCCCCATCGCCACGGCCATCGGCCATGTCCTGGGCTTGGGTGCCGAGGCCGTGATCGAGCTCAACCTGCATATCCGCAACAGTGCCCTGAGCGAGTTCAAGGTCGGCCCGCGGCGGCTCAGCCTGATCACCTTCAACACCCTGCCCCACCTCGACGGTGACCCCGCGGCGGTGAGCTACGCGTAGCCTCTATAATTCAATGCTTATCTCGCGCCGGTGTAGCTCAGTTGGTAGAGCAGCGCATTCGTAATGCGAAGGTCGGGGGTTCGACTCCTCTCGCCGGCACCACCCAAGAAACCCTCTACGCCCGGTAAACACTGGGTTTGGCGCGGTTTCAAGGTGAGCGATCAAAGGCCCTGTGAAGGGCCGGCGGGACGTGTCTGGAACACATCCGATGACACAGTTCCCCTCAAAGGCAACCCTAACGGACGCCACGATAGAAGCATTACCCGTTGTCCTTGACGGTCGAGCTTGTGTGAGAGATTCAAAACTCTCGCAGCTCATGTTGATGGTCGGCCCACGATCCAAGACGTTCTACCTGCACGCCACACTGCAAAGGCGCACGCACCGGGTGCGGCTCGGCCCTTGGCCCATCGTCGGTGCAAGCGAAGCCCGCGACCAGTGCCTAGCGACGCTGCGGCGCCTGTACCGCGGTGAAGCGGTCAAGGTCGCCAAGGCCGCGACCGCCCCCACGTTGTCCGCAGTGCTGTCGGAGTACCTGACGGCGCGCAAGCTCAGCCCAAAGTCATCGGCTGACCTGCGCAGCGTCATTGGGGTGCACGCGGCAGCGTGGGCAGACAAGCCCATAGACGCGCTTGAAGCTCGGGCAGTCGCCGCTCGATACCGCGTCATAGCCGCGACCAGCCCTGCCCCGGCGAATCGCCTGCTCGCTGCTCTGAGTGCGTTGACAAGGTACAGCCACGCTGCACATGGCGTCGGCGATGCAACGCTCATTCAACGTGTGCGTTCCCTGCTCGGCGGGACAGACGAAGTAGCGGCGCGGGATGTCGTCATCCCCGACGACATGCAGGGAAAGTGGGCGAACGCGCTTGCTGGTGAGTCTGTACAGGTTGCCCGGTACTTCAAGGCGCTGACGCTCACCGGTCTTAGAGCAAATGAATTGCGGAAACTGCCTCGGTCGGGATGGGACGGTGAGTCGTCTGTCCTGTTGATCGCCACCACGAAGAGTGGCAGGAGGCACACCATGGGCGTCGGACTAGCGCTACGTGCGTTGATTGAAGCGGAAGCAAGCGCAACAGCCGACGGCGCTTGCCTGTTCGATGTGCCGGTGAAGGTTTATCGCGCTGCATGTGAGCGCGTTGGGGCCGCTGTCGGCATCGCCTTCCACTTGCACGATCTGCGCCGCACCTTCGCTACCGTGGCGACGCGCGCAGGCGTTGACGCTGGCATGGTCAGACGCTTGCTCAATCATTCCACGTCAGGCGACGTAGCCGCAAAACACTACGTCAAGCTGAATGTCGAAGACATGCGGCCCGCGATGCAGACCATCGAAACACGCCTCTATGCACTTTGGGGCAATGCAGCCTGATTTCCCGCCCCTGTCTCAATCGGGCCGACGAAGGCCCTTACATGAAGGAATCAAAATGAACGCACACAACGCTCAACAGTTCACAGGCGATTGCGGTCGCTGTCGGCGACCCTTGCGAGTTCGGGTGTGGCGCAGTAAGTCCGCGGAGGCAGGTCGAGCCGAAGTGGGCGACGGCAGCTGAACACCAAACAAAAACCGGCCACAAGGGCCGGCTTCTGATTGACGTGCGGTCAGGTTATGCAGCCTTACGCCGGCGTGCTGCAGCACCGAGTGCGCCGATGCCTGAGAGCATCAGCCACGCGGCTGCGGGGAGGGGGACTGCGGCAGGCGTAACGGGTGTCAGCAGAAACACCCCGCTGCCCGACATAGAGTTAACGCCCACGCCGACGATCTGACCCTGGTCGTTGATAGCAGTCGCATACTGCAGTTCCCAACCGGCGGCATTGGCAAACAAGAGCGTGTTTAGATCGATGGCTGTCGTACCCTCCCAAAGCGTCGCGCGCTGCGCAAGGTTGCCGGCTGTGGTTGCACTGCCGACGATTTGCCCTGAATTGTTAATGCCGCTCGCCGAACTAAAACCCCCGCCCAGAGTTCCAAGGTCAATCGCCGTCGTGCCGTTCCAGAGTGCGGCGCGTTGGGTTCCGCCGATGTTGTAGTCGCCGACGATTTGCCCAGCATCATTTATGCCCCACGCTGAACTGTTTGTCCCGGTGAGTGCGCCAAGATAGGTAACCGTAGTTCCATTCCACACTGTGGCTTGAGTTACCCCCTCATACTGGTCAACGCCGGCGAGTTGTCCCACATTGTTGACGTCTCTGATTGAGCTGTAGGAGCTTCCCGGGGTGAGATCAGTGATCGTTGTGCCATTCCACACCGTGGCATGAATGCCACCGAACGTAGAGGATAGGCCGAAAACTTGCCCAGCATTACTAATCACGTTTGCTTGGCTACCAAATCCGCCCGCCAATGTTCCTAAATTCGTGGCAGTGGTCCCGTTCCAGGCTGTGGCACGAAAGGCTCCATTGGACGTAGTGGAAGCTCCGACGACTTGACCGGCGTCATTGATGCTTGACGCGTACCCGCGATCCCCGCCAATTGTTGAGAGATACGTGGCGGTTGTCCCGTTCCAGACAGTGGCGACCTCCCCAGTGGAGAAATTAGAGTACCCGGCGACCTGTCCGGAGCTGTTGATGCTGTAAGCCCAGCCGCTTCCGCTCTGGGTGAGATCCGTGATCGTGTAAGTACTTGCAGCCCTTACGACTCCACTGAAGGTGAGCAACGCCGCGGCGGCGAGCCATAACGCGGGTCGAATTCGGTACAAATTGCGGGGACGCGTTGGACACTCGTTACGCAAACTCTTGTTCATTGCCATTCCTTTTGCACAGCTTCTTTGGTTCGACAAGCGCTCTCAAGAAGTAAGCCGTGTCCACTTCGCGCGAACCTACATTGTTCGTTCGAGAGAGACAAATGCCCGCTCACTACGTCGGAACGATAGTGTTAAAAGTGTGAAAGCGTTATGTCCGGTGTCGAACAAAGCATGGCCCGTTCGGCATAGCTATGCGCTGGCGTGTCGGCGAGCTGTATGACGTTGAGCGCGAAGTGGCTGGCCTGGACCCGCCTGAACGAAAGCGCATCCGACAGGAGAAGTCACGCCAGGTGGCCGATGCGCTGCACCAGTGGCTCACCTCTCAACGGCAGAAGGTGCCAGACG
>JANNGJ010000352.1:0-4946 GCA_031403815.1 Burkholderiales bacterium
AAGCCGATGTCGCCGACGCGCTTGGGCATCTTCTTGCCGATGCGCACCCACTCGTCGGACGGCCGGTCGAGGCGGTAGATGCCGCAATGGTTTTGCTGGTACAGGCGATCGGGCTGGCTCGGGCACAGGCGCACGCAATGCGGATCGTGAAAAGTAATGGTGCCCGGGTCGAAGCCGCCGACGACTTCCATGCCCTTGACCAGTGGCTTGAAGCTGCGCCCACCATCGAGCGATTCGTGCACCCCGCCGCCCGACATCGCGAATAGCAGGTGCTCGGGGTCGCGCGGGTCCACGATGATGGAATGCAGCTTCGGCCCGTCGGGCGTGCCGTCCTGCACCGTGCCCATCCATTCGCGGTACTGCGGGTCGTCGTTGATGGGCGAGAAAGGCTCCCAGCTCACGCCCCCATCGGCCGAGCGGAACAGGCCCTGCGGCGAGGTGCCGGCGTACCAGACGTCGGGCTGGCTCGGATGGGCCGGCGTCAACCAGAAGGTGTGATCCACGGCGCGTCCCACCTGCCCCTCGGGTTCTTTGGCAAAGGCGGGCGGGCGCGCCGCTTCCTTCCAGGAGCGACCGAAGTTGGTCGAGCGAAACACCGTCGGCCCGAGGTGGCCCGTCTTGGCCGCCGCCAACAGCGTGCGGCCATCGCGCGGATCGAGCACGACGTGGTTGACGATGTGGCCGAGAAAGTGTGGCCCATCGGCCCGCCAGGTCTTGCGCTGCGCATCGCTGTGGAACAACCAGGCGCCCTTGCGCGTGGCCACCAGCACGACAACCTGACGTGCGGCCGCGGTCTTCTTCGTTGCCATCGCTGCCTCCTATCGCGCCGGGTGGCGCGCGACTCAATTTACTGCAACTGGGCTGCACTGTCAGGCCACCACGGCCTGGGCCTTCAAGTGATCGATCTCGACTGCGCTGTAGCCCAGGCCGGCCAGCAGCGCATCAGTGTGCGAGCCCAGCACGGGCGGGCTCAGGCGCACCCCCAAGCGCTCCCCAGCCAGGGTCAGCGGAAACAGCGTCGTCTTCACGGTCTGGCCGGCGCGCTCCCCATCCGGCAGAACAACGTCGGCCAGGCCACCCGTGGCCAACAGGTGCGGATCGTCGTACAGCTCCTCGGGCTTGCTGATCGGCGCGTAGGGCAGGCCAACCGCTTCGAAACGCGCTGACAACTCGGCGGCGGTCCAGGTCTTCAAGCGCTCGGCCAGCAGAGGCAGCAGCGCTGCGCGCTGCTCGACGCGCGCATTGTTCGAGGCCAGCGCACGGTCGGCCTTCAGGTCATCAAAACCCAGCGCGTCGCAAAAGGTCAACCACTGCGCGTCGCTGACGGCAGCCAGGAAAATCTGCTCGCCGTCTTTCACCGTGAAGACGTCGTAGATGGCCCAGGGGCTGATGCGCGCCGGCATCGGTGCGGCCGGCTTGCCCGTCATGGCGTACTGCAGCATGTGCTGGCCAACCAGGAAGATGTTGTTCTCGAACAGCGCCGACTGCACCGCCATGCCTTTGCCGGTGATGCCGCGCTGGATCAGCGCGCCGAGCGCACCGATGGCGCCGAACATGCCGCCCATGATGTCGTTGACGCTGGTGCCGGCGCGCAACGGGTCGCCCGGCCGGCCCGTCATGTAGGCCAGGCCACCCATCATCTGCACCACTTCATCGAGTGCGGTGCGGTGCTCGTAGGGGCCGGGCAGGAAGCCCTTGTGGCTGACGTAGATCAATCGTTCATTGATCTTCGCGAGCGAGGCGTAGTCCAGGCCGTACTTGACCATCGTGCCGGGCTTGAAGTTTTCGGCCACGACATCCGCACTGGCGGCGAGCTTGCGTGCCACGGCCGCGCCCTCGGGCTTGTGCAGATCGACGGCAATGCTCTTCTTGTTGCGGTTGAACATCGGGAAGAAGCCGGTGCCGGCGCCGAGCAGGCGGCGCGTGCGGTCGCCGTCGATCGGCTCGACCTTGATGACTTCGGCGCCCATGTCGGCCAGCACCATGCCGCAGGTCGGGCCCATCACCATGTGGGTGAACTCGACGACTCGAAGGCCCGTCAGGGGCTGCGGTGTGGTGGCAGTGTTCATTGCCCGCACTTTAAGTTGTTTGTAATGCGCTCCCACCGGCGCCGACACAGCCCTGTGATCGATTAGATCTCGCGGTTTCACACCCCACTCATCTGACGAAAGAGGCAAATCTCATGAAGCATTTCCTGTTCGCGGCCGCGGCCGTTGCAATCAGCGGCTGGGTCTCGCCCGCGCTGGCCCAGGTCTCGCAGCCTCAAGCCCAGGTCGATGCCCTCGAGGGCCTGTTCGGCAAACACCCTGGCTCACGCCGCTCCGGTGCCAAGGGCCTGTGCGCCAGCGGCTACTTTGTCGGCAACACGGTCGGTCGCACGCTGTCGAGTGCGGCCGTTTTCAACGGCGACAAGGTGCCGGTGGTGGCACGCTTCTCGCTGGGTGGCGGCAACGCCAAGGCCAGCGACAAGAGCCGTTCGGTGCGCGGCCTGGCGCTGCAATTCACGCTGGCCAACGGCGAGCAGTGGCAGATGGCCAATGTCTCGGCGCCGGTGTTCTTCGTCGCCCGGCCCGAGCAGTTCGCGCCCTTCCTGCAAGCGCGCACACCCGATCCGGCCACCGGCAAGCCCGACCCGGCCAAGCTCAAGGCCTTCAGTGACGCCAACCCCGAGACCCTGCTGCAAGCGGCCTACCTGGCCAAGGCGCCGATCCCGGCCAGCTACGGCGCCGTCAACTACTGGAGCACCAACGCCTTCGAGTTCGTCAATGCCAAGGGCGAAAGCCAATTCGTGCGCTGGCAGTTCTTGCCGGAGCAAGGCGTGCTGGGCCTGAGCGAAGACCAGCTCAAGGCCCTGCCCGATGATTTCCTCGCCGACGAGTTGCGCAAGCGCGTCGCCACGGCGCCAGTGGCCTTCAGCTTCAGCGTCCAGCTGGCCGAGAGCGGCGATGTGCTGACCGATCCGACCAAGGTCTGGCCCGACAGCCGCCGCGTGCTGCCCGCAGGCCGGCTCGTGATTGACCGTGTTGAGGCGGCAGCCGGCGGCGCTTGCGAGCCCATCACCTACAACCCGCTGGTGCTGCCGCGCGGCATCAAGGCCTCGGCCGACCCGGTGTTGACGGCGCGCGCGGCGCCCTATGCACTGTCATTGGGCCGGCGCCTGACGGAGGCGGCAGCCAAGTAAGCCACATGGGCCGGCGCGTTGCGTTTCAATGCGTTGCGCTCAGCCCGCCGGCCATACCAGCTCGAAGTACTCGAGGATGAGGATGGCGCGCTCGCCCACCTGAAAGCCTTCACGCTCGGCGCGCTCGGCAAAGTCTTGCCGGTGCGCCACCAGCCACCAGGCCAGGGTGCGCTCGCCCTCGCCGGCTTCGAAGGCGAAGCTGTCGTCGATCTCGTTGAAATAGCGCCGCTCGACATGCGTGGTGCGCACGATGGCCTGCGGCACACCGCGGCCGTCGAGCACCACGACATGCTCGCCCGGGCGCGGCATCTCGTCGCCCTCGACCTCGAAGTCGCGCTCCAGAGTCGCATGGGCGCGCTTGTGGCCGGCCTGGATCAGGGCCGCCAACTCATCGGCCAGGGTGCGGGTGTGGCCAAAGGCGGTGGCCGAAAAACCGGGCACCTGGACCGTGCAGGCGCGCTGGTACTCAAGCCAGAAGGCTTCGATCTGCTCCTTTTTGCCGGCCAGCGGGGCACTCATGGCTTGCCCGGCTCGCGGGCGTCGCCGCGCAGCGCGCTGCGCAGCTCGGCGCCGATCTCGGGCTTGGCCGCAAAGGGGTCGCTCGGGTTGCGCTCCTGCATCACGTCTTCCAGGCGCGTCTGCACGGCGGCCAGGGCCTTGGGGTGGCTGTAGATGTAGAAGCGCTTGGCGCGAAGGGCGTCGAAGACCAGCGCCGCGACATCGGCCGCGCTGACCTTGCCCGACTCGACGGCCTTGCCGGTCATGGCCTGGGCGATGCGCTGGCTGCGCGTGGGCTTGGCGCCGGCGGTCATTGACTCCGCGGGCCGGTTGCGATGGCTCTGGTGGATGCCGGTCGGCACGAAGTAAGGGCACAGCACCGAGGCGGTGACCTGGTCGGTGACCAAGGCCAGGTCCTGATACAGCGTTTCCGACAGGCTGACCACGGCGTGCTTGCTGACGTTGTAGGCACCCATGTTCGGCGGGTTCAACAGCCCCGCCATCGACGCGGTGTTGACGATGTGGCCTTCATAGCCGGCGTCGGCCTCGGCCGCGGCCAGCATCAGCGGCGTGAACACGCGCACGCCGTGGGCCACACCCATCACGTTGACGCCCAACACCCAGGCCCAGTCCGCAGCGCTGTGCTCCCAGATCAGGCCGCCGGCACCCACGCCGGCGTTGTTGAAGACGAAGTGCGGCGCGCCGAAGCGGGCAACGGTGGCGGCACCCAGCGCCTCGACATCGTGCGCTTGCGAGACATCCAGGCGATACGGCAGCAGCTCGACGCCTGGCCCAAGACTGGCACGAATCTCGGCTGCGGCGCGTTCCAGCGCATCGGCCTGCACATCGGCCATCACAACGTTCATGCCTTCCCTGGCAGCGACGCGGCTGCACTCCAGGCCAAAGCCCGAGGCCGCGCCCGTGATCACGGCCGTGCGGCCTTTGAAGGTTTTCATGGTGAGAGTGTCCCAGTGGCGGGCGTAGTCGGGGTCCAGAGCATCTCGATGTGGGGTATGTCGTCTTCCAGGTACTCGGCCGACGCAACAGCAAATCCCAGCTCGGTGTAGAAACGCTGCAAGCGCGCCTGCGCGCTGATGCGCACCGGCAGCCCGGGCGAGTGCCGCACGCAACCGCGCAGGCCTTCGTGCATCAAGGCGCGGCCCAGACCAGTGCCGCGCACCTCGGCCGCCGTCACCACGCGGCCGATCGACGGCTCGGCGTACTTCAACCCGGCATCGACGATGCGCAGGTAGGCCAGCAAGGCGCC
>JANNGJ010000353.1:0-3457 GCA_031403815.1 Burkholderiales bacterium
GTGGGGCGCTCTGCGCAGCGAAATCAAGGAGGAGAGGCGGGCGCAGCCCGACTCGGGGGACATTCGCGGAGCAGAGTGCCCCGCCGGCCCGATCTCGCGCAACTTGGCGAGTGCGCGAACGAACGTCCGCACTGGGCCAATTGCAATCACCGTCGGCACCCGCCTAAACGCGACCCCGTGTCAGCCTCTCGGGGCGGGAGGGCAGCGTGTCTGGGGCCGCCAACTACCGCGTCGCAGGCGCGTGCAGGTCGCGAAGGTGGGTCGGGCCGACGCGGCGGTCGATTTCAGCCAGCAAGGGCTTGCCCCAGCCGATGGCAAACATGGCTTCACCCACGACGAACATCGGCCCTACGAGCAGGCCGCGCAGGTCTTCGACAAAGGCCGGCTTCTTGCCTTCGTAGTAGTGGCCGACGAACTGGATGGCCCAGCCGACGATGAGGGTGCCGAGGCTCCAGGCCAGCCAGACGGGCGTGTCGAGTTGACCCAGCGGTAGCGCGGCCAGGATCAGAACCAGATTGGTCAGGCTCACGGCCAGCCCCAGTGCCAGATCGCCGCGCGTGAGGTACCAGAGCGTGCTCAGAGCCCAGGCGATTGCAGCCGGCGTGATCGGCCAGCCGGCGACCTCGATGCTGGGCCTAGCCAGCAAGGCGCCGACCGCAAATACCAGCATCGGCACACCGACGAAGTGGGTGGCGATGTTGCGACGGTCGCGGTGGTAGGCAGCGTACTTGACCATCAACTCGGTGGCAGCGCTCATGGCGGTCTCCTGCAGACAAGCGTGGCCCATCGTAGCGCGGCGCAGCGCATTGCGGCGTTCATCGCGTGCCTACAATTGCCGCCATGACGATCAAAAGCGACAAATGGATCCGCCGCATGGCGGCCGAGCACGGGATGATCGAGCCCTTCGAGCCCGGCCAGGTGCGGCAAAACGCCGCCGGCGATCGCATCGTCAGCTATGGCACTTCGAGCTACGGCTACGACATTCGCTGCGCGCCCGAGTTCAAGGTCTTCACCAACATCTACAGCACGGTGGTGGACCCGAAGAACTTCGACGAAAAGAGCTTTGTCGATATCAATGCCGATGTCTGCGTCATTCCGCCCAACAGCTTCGCGTTGGCGCGCACGCTCGAGTACTTCCGCATCCCGCGCAACGTGCTGACGATCTGCCTGGGCAAGAGCACCTATGCGCGTTGCGGCATCATCGTCAACGTCACCCCCTTCGAGCCCGAGTGGGAAGGCTATGTGACCTTGGAGTTCTCGAACACGACCCCTCTGCCGGCCAAGATTTATGCGGGCGAGGGCTGTGCCCAGGTGTTGTTCTTCGAGAGCGACGAAGTCTGCGAGACTTCCTACAAGGACCGCGGTGGCAAGTACCAGGGCCAGCGCGGCGTCACCCTGCCCAAGACCTGAGATGAGCCTGTCCGGTGCGACGGCATCGGGTTGGCAGTCCGATGGATTGCGTCACCGGGAGAACCTGCCATGAAGTGGGAAGGCCAACGTCAGAGCGAGAACGTCGAAGACCGCCGCAATGAGGGTGGCGGCGGTGGCGGCGGGTTCCGTCTCGGCGGCGGTCGCAGCATCGGCTTGGGCAGCATCGTCATCGCCTTGGTGGCGGGCTGGATCTTCGGCATCAACCCGCTCACCGTGCTCGGCATCCTGGGCGGTGGCGGTGGCATCGAAGCGCCCTCAGCGCAGCAGGCGCCGGCGCAGCGACCACCGGCCAACGACGCGATGGCGACTTTTGTCTCGACCGTCTTGGCCGACACGGAAGACGTATGGGTGCCCTTGATGAAGGGTGGCGGCGCCGCTTACCGCGAGCCCAAGCTGGTGCTGTTCCGCGGTGCGGTCGGCACGGCCTGCGGTACCGGCCAGTCAGCCATGGGCCCTTTCTACTGCCCCGGCGACCAGAAGGTCTATATCGACCTGGGCTTCTTCGAGACCTTGCGCGCGCGCATGGGCGCACCCGGCGACTTTGCCCAGGCCTACGTGATTGCCCACGAGGTCGGCCACCATGTGCAGAACCTGCTTGGCATCACTGGCAAGGTCGATGCCATGCGCGGCAAGGTGTCAGAGACGCAGATGAATGCGCTGTCGGTGCGCGTCGAGTTGCAGGCCGACTGCTTTGCCGGCGTCTGGACCCATCACTCGCAGAAGGGCAAGGGCTGGCTCGAGCGCGGCGATATCGACGAAGCCATGAATGCCGCTGCCCAGATCGGTGACGACATGCTACAGCGCAAGTCGCAAGGCACGGTGGTGCCCGAGAGCTTCACGCACGGTAGCAGCCAGCAGCGCCAGACCTGGTTCAAGCGCGGCCTGGAGTCGGGCAGCGTGGCCCAGTGCAATACCTTCGACGCGCGCGCCTTGTAGCGCGCGTTGCGCGCGGGCGCCTGGCTTGGGCTCAGTCGTCGCGGGCGCGACCGTCGATGCGCCGCGCGGCGTGGTTGATCGGCTGCATCAACCGGTCGGTGTAGGCGATGGCCATGGCCGAGAGCAGGAAGGTGAGGTGGATCACCGTTTGCGCGATCAACACCTTGTCGGAGTAGTTGGCGGCGTTGATGAAGGTCTTGAGCAGGTGGATCGAACTGATACCGATGATGGCCGTGGCCAACTTGACCTTCAGCACCGAGGCATTGACATGGCTCAACCACTCGGGCTGGTCGGGGTGCCCCTCGAGGTTCATGCGCGAGATGAAGGTCTCGTAGCCGCCGACAATAACCATGATCAGCAGGTTGCTGATCATGACCACGTCGATCAAGGCCAGCACCACCAGCATGATGATGGTCTCGTTCAGGCCAGCCATGTCGCCGCTGTAGCCGACGCTCTTGGTCAGGATGGCCAGCGACACCTTGTCGCCAAAGGCCGCCTCGATGAGGTGCCAGAGCTCAAGCAGGAAGTGCCACACATACACGCCCTGGGCGGCGATCAGGCCCAGGTAGAGCGGCAGTTGCAACCAGCGGCTCATGAAGATGAGCTTTGGCAGGGTGCGCATTTCGGGCGACGGCGGGGGCTTGTCTTGGGCCATTGGGGTGTTGTCTAGGGCAATTCCGGATGCGCCTGATTGTAGGCAGCCCGACCCTGCCACTCGGTTTTGCGGCAGAGTAAGGCACCGGTAAGAGCGCGCGCCTACCTTCGCATGCAAGAAGCAATCACATCCAATGGAGATATGACCATGAGCACCGAAACCAGCCTCTACCCCCCGCCTGCCGCCCTGGTGGCGTCAGCCCACGTCGCCGGTCCAGCGGCTTACGACAAGCTGGTGGCCGAAGCCGCCGCCGACCATGTGGGTTACTGGTCGCGCTTGGCGCGCGAACTGGTGAGCTGGAAGACGCCGTTCACGAAGGGGCTGAACAGCGACAACGCGCCGTTCTACAAGTGGTTCGAGGACGGCACGCTCAACGTCTCCTACAACTGCCTGGACCGCAACGTCGAGCGCGGCCTGGGGGACAAGGTTGCGATC
>JANNGJ010000354.1:0-3464 GCA_031403815.1 Burkholderiales bacterium
TTCGCCTTCGTTGTCGTGATGGCCCTGTTCCTGTGGCTGACCGACAAGACGGTCGAGTGGGTGCTGTACGACCTGATCCTGGGCTGGAAGCGCTGAGAAAGTATTGGCCATGAGCGAAACGCAAGCCGTCGAATCCGCCCCCGTCGCACCCGCATCGCCGCTGCGTTGGTATGTGGTGCACGCCTACTCGGGCATGGAAAAGGCCGTTGAGCGCAACCTGCAGGAGCGCATTGAGCGCGGCGGGATGCAGGCCAAGTTCGGCCGCATCCTGGTGCCAACCGAAGAAGTCGTCGAGTTGAAGAACGGCAAGAAGGCCGTGTCACAGCGCCGTTTCTTCCCTGGCTACGTGCTGGTCGAAATGTTGATGGACGACGAGAGCTGGCACCTGGTCAAGCACACCAGCAAGGTCACCGGCTTCGTGGGCGGTGCGAAGAACCGGCCGTCACCGATCTCGGAAGCCGAGGTCATGAAGATCGTCAACCAGATGCAAGAGGGTATCGAGAAGCCCAAGCCCAAGGTGGAGTGGGTGACGGGCGAGTTGGTGCGGGTGAAGGACGGCCCGTTTACCGACTTCAACGGTGCCGTTGAAGACGTGAACTACGACAAGTCGAAAGTGCGCGTCAGCGTCACGATCTTCGGCCGCGCCACGCCGGTCGAGCTTGATTTCGCACAGGTCGAGAAGATTTAACAAGCAATTTCATCGTCGATGCTGCCGCAGCCCCGGCGTCGATGAGTTGAGCAAGATGGGCTGAGTTGACGAGGAGCGGGCCGCTTTTGTAAGTCGGCCGGCGTTCGAACTCGAAAGGAGCCATTCATGGCAAAGAAAATCGTCGGCTTTATCAAGCTGCAGATTCCGGCAGGCAAGGCCAATCCCTCGCCGCCAGTCGGCCCGGCGCTCGGTCAGCGCGGCCTCAACATCATGGAGTTCTGCAAGGCGTTCAACGCCCAGACCCAGGGCATGGAGCCCGGCCTGATGTTGCCGGTCGTGATCACCGCCTTCGCCGACAAGTCCTTCACGTTCATCCTGAAGACGCCGCCAGCCACGGTGCTGATCAAGAAGGCGCTGAAGCTTGAGAAGGGTTCGGCCAAGCCGCACATCGACAAGGTCGGCAAGCTCACACGGGCGCAGGTTGAAGAGATCGCCAAGACCAAGATGAAAGACCTCAACGCTGCCAGCCTGGACGCCGCCTGCAAGATCATCGCCGGCTCTGCGCGGTCGATGGGTGTCACGGTAGAAGGAGTCTGACCATGACCAAGCTGACGAAAAAAGCAAAGACCCAGGTGGGCAAGGTCGACAGCCTCAAGCTGTACCCGATGGCCGATGCGCTGACCTTGGTCAAGCAATACGCAACCGCCAAGTTCGACGAATCGATTGACGTGGCGGTGCAGCTTGGCATCGACGCGAAGAAGTCAGACCAGGTGGTTCGCGGCGCCGTGGTGCTGCCCAACGGCACCGGCAAGACCAAGCGCGTGGCCGTATTTGCCCAAGGTGCCAAAGCCGAAGAAGCCAAGGCGGCGGGTGCCGACATCGTCGGCATGGACGATCTGGCTGCCGAGATCAAGGCCGGCAAGATGGACTTCGACGTCGTCATCGCCTCGCCCGACACGATGCGCGTGGTCGGAACACTCGGCCAGATCCTCGGGCCGCGCGGCCTGATGCCGAATCCGAAGGTCGGTACCGTCACGGCCGATGTGGCCCAGGCCGTGCGCAATGCCAAGGCCGGCCAAGTGCAGTTCCGTGTTGACAAGGCCGGCATCGTGCACGCCACGATCGGCCGCCGCAGCTTCGACAGCGACAAGTTGCAGGGCAACCTGCAAGCGCTGATCGAGGCCCTGAACAAAGCCAAGCCGGCGTCGAGCAAGGGCATCTACCTGAAGAAGGTGGCGCTCTCCTCGACGATGGGCGTGGGCGCCCGCATCGATGTGGCGACGATCGCCGCCGCACCGACGCAGGCCTGATGGATTGAAGGCGGCGCGCTTGTCTGGCGCGCTGTCGAATGGATTGGTGGGCTGTGCCGGGGCAACCGGGCACAGGCCGTCAAAGACCGCTGGTGGGGCGCGAGCCCCCTAAACCAGGACCGATCCGAAAGGGCCGGCCCGAGGCCAGCGCAGATGGCGTCCCCGCTGTCCGAAGAAGACCCTGGGTTTTCTGAGGCGGCAAGGTCGCTGGGTGTGTCGAAGGGGCTGCAAGGTCCCGGTGGCACGTTTTGAAGTGAGGAGCAGACCTTGAGTCTCAATCGCAACGAGAAAGCAGCCGTCGTGGCGGATGTGGCCGCGCAAGTCGCGCGTTCACAAACGCTGGCGCTGGCCGAGTACCGTGGCCTCACCGTGGAACACATGAACAAGCTGCGCATCGACGCGCGCGCCAAGGGTGTCTATCTTCACGTGCTGAAGAACTCCCTGGCCCGTCGCGCTGTTGCCGGCACCCCGTTCGAGTGCGCCGCGGAGGCCATGTCCGGTCCGCTGATCTACGGTTTTTCACAGGATGCTGTCGCCGCGGCCAAAGTCATTGCTGACTTTGCCAAGGGCAACGACAAGCTGGTCATCAAGGCGGGTGCCTACGCAGGCAAGGTTCTGGATGCGAACGGCGTCAAAGCGCTGGCCGCCATCCCGACCAAGGAAGTTCTGCTGGCCCAGTTGCTCGGCCTGATGCAGTCACCGATCTCGCGCTTTGCGCGTGTGGTGGCCGCCATCGCCGAGAAGAAGGGCGGCCCAGAAGCGGCGCCTGAAGCGGTGCCAGACGCCGCACCCGAAGCTGCGCCAGAGGCTGCAGCCACCGGTGCGGAGCCGGCTGCCGCCTGAACCATCCAGTCCAAACCTACTCCATTGAATTAGAGGAAACCCAAATGTCATTCGATAAAGACGCTTTCATGACCGCCCTGGACAGCATGTCCGTGATGGAACTCAATGACCTTGTCAAGGCCATTGAAGAGAAGTTCGGCGTGTCCGCTGCAGCGATGTCGGCTCCGGCCGGCGCCGGCGGCGGTGCTGCTGCGGCCGTGGTTGAAGAGCAGACCGAGTTCACCGTCATGCTGCTCGAAGCCGGTGCGAACAAGGTGCAGGTCATCAAGGCCGTGCGCGAGCTGACGGGCCTCGGCCTTAAGGAAGCCAAGGACTTGGTCGACGGTGCCCCGAAGCCCGTCAAGGAAGCCGTTGCCAAGGCCGACGCCGACGCCGCCCTGAAGAAGCTGGTCGATGCCGGCGCCAAGGCCGTCGTCAAGTAAGCGAGAGCGGGCTCGGCGCGAGTACGCGCCGAGCGCCTTGTTGCTCCGGCCTCCGGGCCGAAGCAGCGAGCACCGACAAGGGCAGCGTGCTGCCTTTGTCAGTGTTCTCTGATCCGACTGCAGAGAACGGGTTTGGCCGAACCGGGGTGCAATGCCTCGGTTGTCCGCCAGCGGCAGGTAGTGGCCTGTCACCAAGCCATCGGGCGCAATGCCCGAGCAGCCAGTCGCCGATGAACGCGG
>JANNGJ010000355.1:0-18459 GCA_031403815.1 Burkholderiales bacterium
CCAGGTCGGGTTCAAGAGCACGGCCCGCTGCGTGCCGACCGCCGGTGCAATCCCGCTGTCGACCACGCTCGACACTGCATCCGCCATCACCCGCAGCGTACGCGACGCCGTACTGCTGCACGAGGTGCTGGGCGCACGCCCAGTCCACCTCGACCCCCGACCGCTGGCCGCCTGGCGACTGGCCGTACCGCGCACGGTGATGCTGGACGCGCTGGAACCCGCCGTCGCCGCGGCCTTCGAGCGGGCACTGACCGTGCTGCGCCAGCACGGCGCGCAGATCGAAGACATTGACCTGCCCCTCTTGGCTGACACCGCAGCACTGCAACGCGGCGGTGGCCTGGCGGCGGCAGAGAGCTGGGCCTGGCACCGCCAGCGACTGGCCGAGCGAAGCGCTCAGTACGACCCGCGCGTGGCGCTGCGTATTCGCCGCGGCGAGGCCCTCAGCGCAGCCGACTACATCGACCTGCTGCGCGAGCGCGCATCGTGGATCGCGCGCACCGAAGCTGCTGCCGCCGGCTTCGATGCCCTGCTCTCGCCCACCGTGCCAATCATCGCGCCCCGCCTGCAGCCGCTGATCGACAGCGACGACGCCTTCTGCGCCACCAACGCCTTGCTACTGCGCAACCCGTCACTCGTCAACCTGCTTGACGGCTGCGCGCTCTCCCTGCCCTGTCACCGCGACGGCGAGTGGCCCGTCGGCCTGATGGTGTGGGGGCCGGCCCTGGCGGACGACCGTGTGCTGGCGGTGTCGCTGGTCATCGAATCCGCGTTACGGGCCTCGCCCTGATGCGCATCGCCGTGATCGGGGCCGGCATTGTCGGCATCACCACCGCCCATGCGCTGCAGTGCGACGGCCACCAGTTGACTCTGTTCGAACGCCGTGGCAGCGTCGCCGTCGAGGCCAGCTTCGCCAATGCCGGCGTGCAGGCGCCCGGTTATGTCGCGCCCTGGGCCGCGCCCGGCATGCTGCGCAAAGTCCTCGGCCAATGGGGCCGCCGCGACGCCGCTGTGCGCTTGGCCGGCGTACCCGGCCCTGCCCTGGCTGCCTGGTTGTGGCGCTGGTGGCGCGCCACTGCAGCACCAGCTTACCTGGCCAACCGCGGCGCCATGGCAGCGCTGGCCGAGTTGAGTCAGCGGCGCACGCGCGAGCTGGCCAGCACTCTGGCTATCGAACACGAATGCGCGCGCGGCCTTTTGGTGCTGTTGCGCGGTGAACAGGAGCTGTCGCAAGCGCGCGCCGGCTTGAAGCTGCTGACCGACCTGGGCATCGGATTCCACCTTGTTGACGCGGCCGTGTGCCGTCGCATCGAACCCGCGCTGAGCGAGTCAACCGCCCTGCGCGCGGGCATCCACATGCCGGGCGCCGATGTCGGCAATTGCCGCCAGTTCGCTCTCGGCCTGAAGAGCGAACTGCAACGCCAGGGCGCCGAGTTCCGCTTCGGCCATGCCGTGCAGAGCCTGACGCCAGGCACGACCGTCGAGGTGACCAGCTTGGCATTGGCCAACGATGCCGAATCGACGTTCATCGGGTCTGGCGACACTGGCTTGGTTCACCGTGAGTCCTTCGACGCCGTGGTGGTTTGCGCAGCGCTCGAAAGCCGCGAGTTGCTGCAGCCTCACGGCTTGCGGCTGCCGCTGCAGGCGGTGCATGGCTACTCGATCACCCTACCGGTGCGGCACTTTGAAGCCCACCCCGACGTCGGACCGCGCGCGGCGTTACTGGATGAACGCTTCAAGGTGGCCATCAGCCGGCTGGGCGACCGCGTACGCGTGGCCGGCGGTGCCGAGCTGGGTGGTGCGGCCACGCACCTGTCGAGCGCACCCATTGGGACATTGCACCGCGTTCTGCAAGACTGGTTTCCAAGCGCCGCGCGCCATGCCAAGGCGCAGACCTGGAAAGGCGCACGACCGATGCTGCCCGACGGGCCTCCCGCCATCGGCCGCGTCGGCGCCCCCGGCTTGTGGGTCAACACTGGCCACGGCTCGAGCGGCTGGGCCTTGGCCTGCGGCAGTGCCCAGGTGGTCGCCGACGCGATCGCCGAGCGTGCGCCGGCCCTCGAAGTCACGCGCTTCTCGCCACAGCGCTGGCGCTGAGCCTTGCGCGCAACCCACGCAGCACCATGAACGGCCCACTTCCCGTGCAATTGCCGTTGAAGCCCTGGCCCTTGCATGGGGCCACGGCGAGCCGAGAGATGGAGGCGCAGGCCGCGGCGCGGCTGCCGCCCCACATGCTGATGCAGCGCGCGGGCCTGGCGCTGGCCAAGCTGTCGCTGGCCGTGGCACCGCAAGCCCAGCACGTCTGGATCGCAGCGGGGCCCGGCAACAACGGCGGCGACGGCCTCGAAGCCGCGCTGCACTTGCACCGGGCTGGCAAACAGGTTCAGGTCAGCTTGCTCGGCGATCCGGCACGCCTGCCGCCCGACGCCGCCGCGTCGCTGGCTCGCGCGCAGCTCGCCGGTGTGACGATTGCCACCGGCCTGCCCAGCGCAATGCAGCCCGACCTGGTTGTCGATGCCCTCCTGGGCCTCGGCCTGACGCGCGCCGTCGAAGGCGAACTTGCCGCAGCCATCCGCTGCCTCAACGCCGCGGCTGCGCCGAGGCTGGCAGTCGACCTGCCGAGCGGCCTGGACGGCGACAGCGGCGCCATCCACGGCCACGCTGCTGTCAACGCCACCCACACCCTGGCGCTGCTCAGCTTGAAGCCAGGCTTGTTCACCGGCCAGGGGCGCGACCACGCCGGCGCGATCTGGTTCGACGACCTCGGTGTGGCTGCGCTGGTGGCGCACCACGCGCCCATCGCTTGGCTGGGCAGTGCGGCGTGTGCCTTGCCATGGCAGCCGCCGCGTCGGCATGCGCAGCACAAGGGCAGCTTTGGCGATCTGATCGTTGTCGGCGGCGCGGCCGGCATGGCCGGTGCGGCCCTGTTGGCGGGGCGCGCCGGCCTGGCGGCGGGCGCCGGTCGGGTCTATGTCAGCGTGCTCGATCCCAGCGCCCCTGCCATCGATATCGAGTGGCCCGAGTTGATGTTGCGGCAAGGCTTGTGGCATGCCGAGGACAGCATCCAAGGCGCCACCGTCATCTGTGGTTGCGGTGGTGGCGACGCGGTGCGCGAAACCCTGCCGCTGCTGCTGGCGCGCGCACCCCGCTTGGTGCTTGACGCCGATGCGCTCAACGCGATTGCCGCCGACAGCGCCTTGCAGCGGCAGTTGACAGCGCGCGCGGGTCGGGTTGGCCACGCCACCGTGCTAACGCCCCACCCGCTCGAAGCCGCACGCCTGGTCGGTCGGGCCGATGGCGCTGCGGTACAGCGAGAACGATTGGCGGTGGCAGAGCAGCTCGCTGCCCGGTTCGCGTGTGTGGTGATCCTCAAGGGCTCGGGCAGCGTGATTGCTGCGCCAGGTCAGGTCAGCGTCATCAACCCCACTGGCAACGCGCGCTTGGCCAGCGCCGGCACAGGCGATGTGCTGGCGGGCTGGCTGGGCGGCCTGTGGGCGTCGGCCCAGGCCTCAGTGCCACCACCGCCAGCAGCGCAGGTGGCGCAGGCCGCTGTCTGGCGCCACGGGCTGGCTGCTGAATCGGGTGCAGACGGACTGGCGCAGGGCGCGCTGACAGCCTCGGCCCTGATCCGTCGCCTGGCTGCGCTGGACTGATCAGCGCCGCTTGCTGCTGCGTGCGGTCTTGGCAGCGCCGCGACCCGCGCGCGGCGCCGCCGCGGCCTTGCCGGTACCAATGCTCTCCTGCCGCTTGCGCGTGGCGCGCTTGACTGAGCGGTCCTTGTCCTTGAGCGCGACCAGCTCTTCCGCCGCGTTCGCCGGCTTGCGCCGCACCGCTGGCTTGTCGCGCAGAGCCTTGACCTGTGCGCGCTCCTCCGCGCCCTCGACCACCAGGCGGAAGTCGATCTTGCGCCCGTCCAGATCCACCCGGCTGACCTGGACCCGCAGCCGCGCTCCCGCGCCGTAGCGCACGCCGGTGCGCTCGCCGCGCAACTCCTGCCGTGCCTCGTCGAAGCGGTAGTACTCGCCGCCAAGTTCAGTGATGTGCAAGAGACCCTCGACAAACAAGGCATCGAGCTGCACGAACAAACCAAAGCTGGTGGCGGCTGTGACCGTACCGGCAAACTCCTCGCCCAGGCGGTCGCGCATGAAGCGGCACTTCAGCCAGGCCTCGACATCGCGCGAGGCCTCGTCGGCGCGGCGCTCGTTGGCGCTGCAATGGGCCCCGGCGGCCTCCCAGTGCTCGCCTTCCTGGGCATGCGCCTTGGGCGCCTTGCCGCCCTTGCGCACGGCGGGGATCAACTCGATCGCACCGCTGTCGATGTGATAGCGCTTGCCATGCAGGATGGCCTTGATCACTCGGTGGACCAGTAAGTCGGGGTAGCGCCGGATCGGGCTGGTGAAGTGCGTGTAAGCGTCGTAGGCCAGGCCGAAATGGCCGGCATTGGTGGCGGTGTAGATTGCCTGCTGCATGGAGCGCAGCAGCATGGTGTGGATCTGCAGCGCATCGGGCCGGCCCTTGGTGGCCTCGGCAATGGCTTGGAACTCGCGCGGCTTGGGGTCATCACTGACCGCCAGGCCCAGGCCCAAGGCCTTGAGGTAGTTCTGCAGCGTGACCTTCTTTTCCGGCGTCGGACCCTCGTGAACACGGTACAGCGCCGGGTGCTTGGCCTGGGCGATGAAGTCGGCCGAACAGACGTTGGCCGCCAGCATCGCCTCCTCGATCAAGCGATGGGCTTCGTTGCGCGTGCGTGGCACGATCTTTTCGATGCGGCCGTTGTCGTCGCAGACGATCAAGGTCTCGGTGGTCTCGAAGTCGATGGCGCCGCGCTGGCTGCGCTGCTTGAGCAGCGCGCGATAGACCTCGTGCAGGTGCACCAGGTGCGGCACCAAGTCCGCGCGTCGGGCCGCCTCCGGCCCTCGTGTATTGGCCAGGATGGCGGCCACTTCGGAGTAGGTGAAGCGCGCATGGGAGTGAATGATGGCCGGGTAGAACTGGTAGCCCTCGATCTCACCCAGTGGCCCGATCACCATGTCGCAAACCATGGACAAGCGGTCCTCGCCAGGGTTGAGCGAACACAGGCCGTTGGACAGTTTTTCCGGCAGCATGGGAATCACCCGGCGCGGAAAGTACACCGAAGTGGCGCGCTCGTAGGCGTCCTCGTCGAGCGGCTCACCCGGCTTGACGTAGTGGCTGACGTCGGCGATGGCGACGATCAAGCGCCAGCCCGCCTTCTTGCTGCGGCCGCGGCCGACTTCGAGCGGCTCGCAATAGACGGCGTCATCGAAGTCGCGTGCGTCCTCACCGTCGATGGTGACGAGGGCGACATCGGTCAGGTCGATGCGGTGCTTGCGGTCGGCCGGGCGCAGGCGCTCTGGCAAGGCCGCTGCCTGCGCCACGGTTTCGGCCGAGAAGCGGTGTGGCACCTCGTACTTGCGCACGGCGATCTCGATCTCCATGCCCGGATCGTCAATCTCGCCCAGCACCTCGGTGACGCGACCCACCGGCTGCGAGAACATCGAGGCCGGCTCGGTCAGCTCGATGGCCACCACCTGGCCGGCCTGGGCGTTGGCCGTGGCGTTCTTCGGAATCAGGATGTCCTGGGCGTAGCGTTTGTCCTCGGGTGCGACCAACCACACGCCGCTCTCGTGCAGCAGGCGCCCGATGATGGGCGCCTTGCGCCGCTCCAGAATGTCCAGCACGTGGCCTTCGGGGCGACCGCGGCGGTCATAGCGAACGATGCGCACACGTACCCGGTCACGGTGCAGGACCGAGCGCATCTCTTGGGGTGACAGATAGATATCGGTGGCACTGCGCTCGTCGCGCGTCACGAAGCCGTGACCATCGCGGTGGCCCTGCACGGTGCCTTCGACCTCGCTCATCAGCGCAGCGCCAAGGACGGCGGTCGAAGAGGAGTTGTTGTTTTTGATGATAAAATTTTCCTTCCTGAGATGCCCAGGTGGCGGAATTGGTAGACGCACTAGTTTCAGGTACTAGCGGGTAACTCCGTGGGGGTTCGAGTCCCTTCCTGGGCACCAATGAATAGTGATTTGAGAGTGGGCCCTTGCAACGCAAGGGCTTATTTTTTTGTCGACCTCAGGGCGGAGCCAAGTGGCTACCAACAGTCGCCGCGGACTCGGCTTCGCCGGTCCGCCAGCGGCGCCCCCTTGAGGGGGAGCGCCGAAGGCGCTTCGGGGATGATCGACATCAGATCGAGAACTTCTTTGCCAAGGCATCCGGGCGCAGGTTGTCGTACTCCTCGAACGGCTGGTGAATCCACGGGCTGCTCGGCAGCATTTCGACGAAGTAGTCGGGCGTGTAGCTTGATGCCCCCTTGGTCCACAGCACGGCCGAGCGCAGCTCCGAGATCGACGGCATGCCGCGCAGCCGGTCAACCACCGCCCTGAGCGTCACGCCCGAGTCCGCCAGGTCATCGACCAGCAGCACACGACCGGCCAGTTCGCCCTTGGGCATGGTGATGTACTTGGCCAAGTCCAGACGACCCTGGATCGTGCCCGCGTCAGCTCGGTAGGAACTGGTGCTCATGATGGCCAGGGGTTTGTCGAACACGCGCGACAAGACATCGCCTGGCCGCATGCCGCCACGCGCCAGGCACAGAATCTGGTCAAACTCCCAGCCGGAGTGGGCGACCTTCAGCGCCAGGCGCTCGATCAGCATGTGGTACTCGTCCCACGATACGTAGAGATGTTTGCCGTCGTCGGTGAGCATGGGTCGGGTCTCCTCAGTACTTGTAGGGGTGGCGCAGCAGGATGGTCTGTTCGCGATCCGGGCCCGTGGACACCATGTCGATCGGCGCGTCCATGCACTGTTGGATTCGTTCAAGGTAACGCCGCGCGTTGAGCGGCAAATGGTCCCAGTGGGTCAGGCCCACCGTCGGCTCCGACCAGCCCGCGAAGCGCTCGTAGATCGGCTGGCAGGCCACGATGTCATCGGCGTCCAGCGGCAGAATGTCAACGCGCCGGCCATGCAGCTCATAGCCGACGCAGATCTTGATCTCGGGCAGGCCGTCGAGCACGTCAAGTTTGGTGATGCAGACTCCAGAGATACCGTTGATGATCATCGAGCGCTTGAGCGCCGCCGCGTCGAGCCAACCGCAACGCCGCGCCCGGCCCGTCACCGTGCCGCGCTCCTGGCCGACTGTTGACAGGTGGTGACCGACACTGCCCGCCACGTCCATCGGCAGCTCGGTGGGGAAAGGGCCGGAACCGACCCGCGTGGTGTAGGCCTTGGTGATGCCCAGCACGTAGTGCAGTTGGTCCGGCCCCACGCCCGCACCGGCCGCTGCATTGCCGGCGACGCAGTTGCTCGAGGTGACGAAGGGGTAGGTGCCGTGATCGATGTCGAGCAAGGTGCCTTGTGCACCCTCGAAGAGCAGGTTGGCGCCTGCGCGCTGGGCGGTGTGGATGCGGTAGCCCACGTCGGCCATCATCGGCTTGAGCTGCTCGGCAACGCGCATTGCATGCTCGAAGATGGGCTGGTAGGCCAGGGGCTTGGACTTCAGGTAGCCCGCCAGCGCGAAGTTGTGCAACTCAACCAGGTCGCGCAGCTTGCTGGCGAAGCGATCGGGGTGCTTCAGGTCTTGCACTCGCAGGGCGCGTCGCGCCACTTTGTCTTCGTAGGCCGGACCGATGCCTTTGCCAGTGGTGCCGATCTTGCCGGCGCCGCTGCTTTCGCGCAGCGCCTCGCGCGCCTTGTCCACTTCGACGTGGAAGGGCAGGATCAGCGGACACGACTCGCTGATGAACAACCTGGAGCGCACTTCGACGCCCATCTTCTCCAGCCGCTCGATCTCGCCCAGCAAGTGCGTCGGGTCAACCACCACGCCATTGCCGATGTAGCACGCCACCCCGTCGCGCATGATGCCGCTGGGGATCAGTTGCAAGGCGGTCTTGACGCCCTTGATGACCAAGGTGTGGCCGGCGTTGTGGCCGCCCTGAAAGCGCACCACGCCCTGGGCATGGTCAGTCAGCCAATCGACGACTTTGCCCTTGCCTTCGTCACCCCATTGGGTGCCGACGACGACGACGTTGCGGCCGCGGCCGGTGGTTTGCTGCATGGTGGTGAAAGTCCTCAATCGGGCTGTGTTGTCAAAGGGCGCGCAGGACCCACTGACCGTTGAACTGCACGAGTTCGCGGTCGCAGTCGTACTCCTGCGCTTCATGTTCATGGCCGGGCAGCGTGCAGACCACCATCTGCCCCTGCTCGCGCAGGCGCCGCACGGCAGCGCGCAGGCCGGCATCCTCGCCCCAAGGCGCGCGAACCGCCGCCACGGCAGGCCGCTGAGCCGCGGCAAGGGCCAGGGCTTTCACGTCCAGACTGAAGCCGACGGCAGGACGGTTGCGCCCGAACACCGCCCCCACTTCGTCGTAGCGGCCGCCGCGCGCCAGCGCCGCATTCGCCGCGGTGCCGTAGAGCGAGAAACGAGGCCCGCTGTAGTAGGCGTAGCCGCTGACGTCGGCCAAGTCAAAGCCAATGCGAACCGTGGGGTGGGCCAACTGCACATGGCTGGCGAGCCACGCCAGATCATCCAGAGCCCGCGCGATACCCGGGGAGGCCGGCAGCAACTGCCGCGCCGCCACCAGAACCTCGGCGCCGCCGTACAACTTCAGCAGTGAACCCAAGCCTTGTTGGACGGACAGCGCAAACTCACGCGACAGCTCCGACAGGGCGGCGGCGTCCTTGTGCGCCAGAGCCTCGATCACGGCTTCGTCGGCCCCTGCCCCGCCAAGCACGGCGCGCAGGACACGTGCATCGCCCAGATCAAGCAAGACATCGTCCACACCCGCTGCGTGCAAGCCATCCAGCGCCAGGTCGATGACCTCCAGGTCGGCCTCGAGACCGGAATGCCCATAAATTTCAGCGCCGAACTGCAGGGGCTCGCGCGTGCTTTGCTGACTGTCGGCACGCGTATGTACCACCGGCCCGCAGTAGCAGAGTCGCGCCACGCCCTGCCGATTGAGCAAGTGGGCATCGATGCGTGCCACTTGCGGTGTCGTGTCGGCACGCAGGCCCAGGGTGCGGCCCGACAACTGGTCAACCAGCTTGAAGGTTTTCAGGTCCAGTGCGTGCCCGGTGCCCGACAGCAAGGATTCGAGGTGCTCCAGCAGGGGCGGCATCACCAGCTCGAAGCCGTAGCTGCGAGCGCCGTCGATGAGGCTGCGCCTCAGCTCCTCGATGCGCCGGGCCTGGCTCGGCAATACATCGGCAATCTGCTCGGGCAACAGCCACGCACGCGACATGGGAGAAAACGCAGCGTTGTTGAAAGCGGCATTGTACCGACCACCTTGGCCCGCTAGCCGCGCCAGATCGCCAGCAGCAGCAAGCCGGCGGCGACGCTGCTCACGCCGATGAAGCGGATCTGCCCGTCGCTCAGGCGTGTGGCGCGCTCGAAGACATCGCGCCAGGTGGTCGGACTGGCGAAGGGCAGCAAGCCCTCGAAAATCAACATCAGCGCCAGGGCGCCGAGCAGCACGTCGCCCATGGTGGCCGGCGGGACTTACTTCTTCGCCGGCGCCGCCTGGGCTGGCCCGCCGCCGCGCATGGTGCGGAAGAACTCGCTGCTCGGGTCGAGCACCATCACGTCGTTCTTGGTCCGAAAGCTCGCGCGGTAGGCCTCCAGGCTGCGATAGAACTGGGCGAACTGCGGATCGCGACCAAAGGCGTCGGCATACAGCGCCGAGGCCTTGGCATCGCCTTCGCCCTTGACCTTTTGCGCATCGCGGTAGGCCTCGGCGATGATCACCTCGCGTTGGCGGTCGGCGTCGGCGCGGATCTTTTCGGACTCGGCGCTGCCCTGCGAGCGCTGCTCGTTGGCCACTCGGTTGCGCTCGGACTGCATGCGACGGTAGACCGAGTCGGTGATGTCGGCGACGAAGTCAACGCGCTTGACGCGCACGTCGACGATCTCGATGCCGAAAGACTTCGCTTCATCGGCCAGACGTGCGCGCACGTCCTGCATCACCGCCTCACGCTCCGTGGACAGCATGCCGCTGACGGTGCGCCGCGTCACAACCTCGTTGAACGCCGCCTGGATCACAGGCGCCAGCCGGTTCTCCAGATTGCGCAGGTCCACGCCGTTGTTGCGGATGAACTGGCGCGGCTCGGAGATGCGCCACTTGACGAGCCAGTCAATGATCAGGCTCTTCTTTTCAGCGGTGAAGATGGGCCGGGTTTCCGGGCTGTCCAGCGTCTGGATGCGCTTGTCGAGATAGACGACGTTCTGGAACGGCGGCGGCAGCTTGAATTTGAGCCCCGGCTCAGTGATCACGTCCTTGATTTCGCCCAGTGCATAGACGACGGCGACCTTGCGTTGGTCGACGATAAAGAGGGTGGAGGCGGCAAGCATCAGAGCGAGCAGCACACCAACGGCGATGAGGCCAATGCGGTTCATGTTCTTGTACTCCTGCGCTCAGCGGCTGTCACGGTCGCGGGTTCGGGCACCCTCGCGCGAGCGTGGGTCGGACGGTGGCGTGCCGACCGACTCGGGCGTCGCCACCGATCCAGCTGGCGCCGCGGCAGGCGCCGCCACGGCGGGTGTGGCCGCACTCGACTGCTGCATCAACTTGTCGAGCGGCAAGTAAAGCAAGTTTGAGCCACTGCGACTGTCGACCATCACCTTGCTGACGTTGCTGTAAACGGACTGCATGGTCTCGAGGTAGAGCCGGTCGCGGGTCACTTGCGGGGCCTTCTGGTACTCGGTCAGGATGGAGCGGAAGCGCTGGGCGTCGCCCTCGGCTTCTGCCACCACCCGCGAACGATAGCCTTCGGCCTGTTCTTTCAGGCGCGAGGCCGTGCCCTGCGCCTTGGGGATCACGTCGGCGGCGTAGGCCTGGCCCTCGTTTTTGAAGCGGTCGCGGTCGGCCGTGGCCTTGACCGCGTCGTTGAATGCGGCCTGCACCTGCTCGGGCACCTGCACGTTCTGCACGTTGACGTTGGCAATCACGATGCCGGCGTTGAGGCGGTCGAGCTGAACCTGTATCGACTTCACCAGGTCGGCGGCGATCGCATCGCGCTGCTCGTACAGCACTTGGTCGACATTGCTGCGGCCGACGATCTCGCGCACTGCGGTCTCGCTGGCCTGGACCACCGCCTCCTCGGGATTGCGGTTCTCAAACAGGTAAGCGCGCGCATCCTTGAGGCGGTACTGCACCGTAAAGCGGATATCGACGATGTTTTCGTCCTGGGTCAACATCGACGAGTCGCGCAGCCCGGTCGATTGCGCCACGGTGTTGCGCCCCACCTCGGCCGAGCGCACTTGCGTGACGGCGACAGTTTCATGGGCCTGAAACGGGTAAGGCCAGCGCAACTGGAGGCCGGCATCCCGCGTCTGACTGTAGCGGCCGAACGAGGTCACGACCGCTTGTTGACCTTCCTGGACGATGAACACGCCGCTGCCTAGCCAGACCAGCACGGCAACGCCGCCGATCAGGACCAAGCCGATGCCGGCGCTCTTCATGTCGGGCTGGAAGCCACCACCACCGCCACCGCTGTCGCCGCCACCACGTTGGGGCGCCGGGCCGCCGCCCTTGCCGAACAGGCCGCCCAGTTTGCGATTGAAGTCGCGCCAGAGTTCGTCCAGGTCGGGCGGGCCATCGTTGCGATTGGCATAGACCAGGCCGTCATCGGTGGCCAGCGTGCCGCGTCGGCGCAGAGTTGCAGACAGCAGGGCTGCAGCAGCGCGGCGCAGTTCAGTCAAGCGCACCCCGAGTGGGGCTGGGGCGTCGGGCTCGAAGCGTGAGGTCATGCTGGCAGGGCTCGCTGGGTTCGGGTGTCGGACAAAGGCAGGTCGGCGTTGATCAGATCGGGGCCGTGATCCGGCAGCGCGACATATGGAGGCGGCGCAGCGACATTCAAGCCGGCGCCGGCAACTTGTTCGGCAATCACGCCGCGCAGCAGGTCCAAACCGCGCCCATCGCGGGCGCTGACAAAGACGCGCGGGGTCAGCACGCCAGGCGAGCGTTCAACGGCGTCGCGCAGAACGCGCGGGACTTGATCGACGCCGAGCAGGTCGAGCTTGTTGAAAACCAGGATCTGCGGAATGCGCTCGGCACCGATCTCGGCCAGGACCCGTTCAACTTCCAAGATCTGCTCGGCCGCCAGCGGGCTGGCCGCGTCAATGACGTGCAGCAGCAGGTCGGCGTCAGCGGTTTCTTGCAAGGTGGCGCGGAAGGCATCGACCAGCTTGTGCGGCAGGTCCCGGATGAAACCCACCGTGTCGCTCAAGGACACCTGGCGTGCGGCCTCTTGCAGCCACATCGAGCGCGTAGTGGTGTCGAGGGTGGCAAACAATTGGTCGGCGGCAAACGCACGCGCCTTGACCAGGCCGTTGAACAAGGTGGACTTGCCGGCGTTGGTGTAGCCCACCAGCGAGACGCGGAAGGTGCCACTGCGCTCGCGCGCGCGCCGTTGCGTCTGGTGCTGGCGCTTGACCTTTTCCAGGCGCGCCTTCACGGTTTTGATGCGCTCGCCGATCATGCGCCGGTCCAGCTCGATCTGCGCCTCGCCCGGCCCGCCACGCAGGCCGATGCCGCCGGTCTGGCGCTCCAGGTGGCTCCAGCGACGCACCAGGCGGGTGGCCTGGTACTGCAGCCGCGCCAATTCGACCTGGAGCTTGCCTTCATGGCTTTGGGCACGGGCCGCGAAGATGTCCAGGATCAGCGCGGTGCGGTCGGCCACCGAGACCCCGAGGTGCTGTTCGAGGTTGCGCTGCTGCGCCGGCGACAGCGCTTGGTCGAAGATCACGCCGTGTGCTCGCTCCGCAAGCACCAGGGCCTTGATTTCATCGGCCTTGCCCGAGCCGATAAAGAGCGCCGCATCCGGCGCTTTGCGCCGCGCAATTACCTTGGCAACGGGCTCGTCGCCGGCCGAGATTGCCAGCAGGGCCAGTTCATCGAGCGTGGCGTCAAAAGAAGACGCCGGGCCAAGGTCAACACCGACCAGGACCACACGTGACGGACCGCTGGCAGTCGCCTGGCGGTCGAAATCGTTGCTGGATGAACCCAAGGGGAAGCGCGCTCCGTCGCTGCTCAATCGGTGCTCGGCTCGCTGGGTTCCTGGGCGTGGAAATTGACAGCGCGGCCAGGGACTACCGTGGAGATGGCGTGCTTGTAGACCATCTGGGTCACCGTGTTGCGCAGCAGCACGACATATTGGTCGAAGGACTCGATCTGGCCCTGCAGTTTGATGCCGTTGACCAGGTAGATCGACACCGGCACATGTTCTTTGCGCAGCAGGTTCAGAAACGGGTCTTGCAGCAGTTGGCCTTTGTTGCTCACGATATTCGCTCCGTGTTTGAAAACCGAATGCTAATCACGTTATCACAGGGTTGGCCCCTATGGCAGCCGTGGTCTTTGCAGCTCTAGGAGCCCTTGTCATCGAAAGGGTTCCGCGAGGTCTTGATCTCGATGCGCAAGGGGGTGCCGACCAACTTGAAGTGGGCTCGGATACGCCCCTCAAGAAAGCGTTTGTAGCTGTCAGTCACATGCTCCAGCGAGTTGCCATGCACCACCACGATGGGCGGGTTCATGCCACCCTGGTGGGCGTAGCGCAGCTTGGGTCGGAAATGGCCGGCGCGCTTGGGCGCCTGGTGCTCCACTGCCTCGAGCAGCAGGCGCGTCAGCACCGGAGTGGGCATCTTTTTGATGGCCGAGGCGTGGGCATCGGCTATCGCCTGCCATAGCGGGCCCAGGCCCTGGCGCTTCAAGGCCGAGATGTGCAGGCGCGTGGCGTACTTCAGGAAAGCCAGCCGCGACTCGATCGAACGCTCGAGCATCTCGCGCTGGTAGCTGTCGATGGCGTCCCACTTGTTGATCGCGATCACCACCGCGCGCCCGGCGTCCAGGATGTAGCCGGCGATATGGGCGTCCTGGTCGGTCACGCCCTGGGTGGCGTCAAGCAGGAGCACCACCACATTCGCATCGGAGATGGCCTGCAGGGTCTTGACGACAGAAAACTTCTCGATCGCCTCGAAGACCTTGCCCTTGCGGCGCAGGCCGGCCGTGTCGATCAGCTCGAACTTCTGCCCCGCCCGCTCGAAGGGCACGTGGATCGCGTCGCGCGTGGTGCCCGGCAGGTCGAAGGCGATCAGGCGCTCTTCGCCGAGCCAGGTATTGATCAAAGTGCTCTTGCCGACATTCGGCCGACCCGCCACGGCCAGCCGGATCGGCCGTTCGACCCCGTCGCCAAACGTGTCTTCGTCGTCGGCGAAGTCGAACCCGGCCAGCACCGCATCGACCAGGCTGCGGATGCCTTGGCCGTGCGCCGCCGAGACCGGATGCGGCTCGCCCATGCCGAGCTCATGGAACTCGGCCAGTTGCGGCGAGTCGCTCATGCCCTCGGCCTTGTTGACCGCCACGAAGACGCGCTTGTTGGCGGTGCGCAGGTAGCGCGCAATGTCGTGGTCCTGGCCCGAGACGCCAGTGCGCACGTCCACCACAAAGATCACTGCGTCGGCCTCTGCCACGGCCTGCTTGGTCTGCTTGGCCATCTCGGCCACCACACCGACCGGCTTGTCAGGCTCGAAGCCGCCAGTGTCAACGACGATGAAGTCGTGCTCGCCAAAGCGCGCGTCGCCGTAGTGGCGGTCGCGCGTCAGGCCGGCGAAGTCCGCGACGATGGCGTCACGGCTTTTCGTCAGGCGATTGAAGAGTGTGCTTTTGCCGACATTCGGCCGGCCGACGATGGCCACGACGGGTTTCATCGCAGCCGCATGCCTTACTCGGGCCGGAAAGCGAACAGGCCGCCGTTGCGCGTCACAACCAAAAGGGTGTTGCCGGAGCGAACCGGCACACCCACCACGGGTGAACCATCGGTGGGCAGGCGCAGCAAGGTCTTGCCATCGGCGCGGTCGAGGAAGTGCACCTGGCCCTCGGCATCGCCGAAGATCACGGTGCGTCCAAGAACCAAGGGGCCCGACAGGCCTCGGTAGCGCAGGTTCTCGTTGTTCCAGGCCAGGTCACCGTTGTTGGCGCGCCAGGCGGTGATGCGGTCACTGGCATCCGCGCCGACCACCAGGTCGGCGTCGCCGCCGACCGCCTGCACGCCGCCGACCGACTTGGTCCACAGCAGGGTGCCGAGTTGTGCATCGGCGCAACCGACCCCGACCTGGAATGAGCGGGCGCAAACCATATTGGCCACCCGCAGCGCCGGCCCGGTCAGGTCCGACAGCCGCTCGACCTCATTGGTGCCACGCGGATTGGCCAGGGCAATCTCCCAGCGCACCGTGCCGCGCAGTGGATCGACGCCGGTCAGCCGTTGGCCTTGGCCCACCAGGAGCGTGTCCTTGAATGCCGTGACCACGCCGGGCTGCGACAGCGTCAGGGCCTCGCCCGGCCGCTGCAGTGTCCAGAGCAGTCGGCCGTCGAGCGCATCGAAGGCGGTGACCACACGGTCGACACCCATCACGAAGACACGCTCGCCAGCCACCAGGGGCGGTGTCGAGACTCGCGACGCCAGGCGGGCGCGCCACTTGACGCTGCCGCGCTCGAGCACTACAACTTCGTTGTCACGCGTTACCACGGCAGCGTAACGGCCATCGCTGCCGACGCCGGCGCTCAGGCGCATGCCGGCGTTGCCACGCCAGACTTCGCGCCCGCTGTCAGCCTGCAAGGCGACGACGCTTCCGTCCGCCGCAGCGACAGTGAACTCACCGTCGCGCGCGGTCACGATCAAACCGGGCGCCGCACCCTCGATGCGCGCGCTCCAGACCAGCCGTCCCGCAATCTGTGGCGTGATCGACGCCAACGGCGTCGGCTTGGGCTTATCGCTCGAACACGCACCCAGCAGCGCAGCCAGCGCCAGCGCAACCCAGCCGAGGAACCGACTCATTTCGCTGCTCCTGAGGACGCCGACGCGGCGGCCTCAGCGATGGGCGCAGCGCCCAGGGCTGTCAGCTTGGCATCGATCAGGCGCCGGTAGTCGGTCTTCTCGTCCATCGCCTTGTAGGCGATCTCGAACGCCTTGCGCGCCTCGTCCTTCTTGCCCTGGGCCATGAAAACATCGCCACGGCGGTCGGCCACCAGGGCTTCGAATTCCTTGGCGTTCTTGCCGCTGGCGGCGGCGTCGAGCTGGGTCAGCGCGGCGTCGTATTGCTTCTTGTCCATCAGCAGGCCGGCCGCACGCAGGCGAGCGAGGGTTCGGATCTCGTCCTCGCTGGCGTTGTCTGCGGCCCAGGCCAGACTGGTCAGCGCGGCATCTGCCTGCCCCTTCTCGGCCTGCACCTTGGCAGCCAGCAGGGCGCCCTGCGACGCATAAGCGGTGCGCGCAAAGCGCTCCTTCAAGTCGGCGAAGACGCGGGCGCTGCGTTCGGCATCGCCGGCCTGCGCGGCACGCTCGAGCTCGTCGAACATCGAGCTGGCCTTGCTGCCTTGTTCGCGCTGCCACCAGTTCCAGCCATTCCACGCGGCAAAGCCGCCAAGGGCCAGGATCAAGGTCCAGGTGATCAGGTTGCCATACTGCTTCCAGAAGGCTTTGAGCTGATCGACTTGTTCCTGCTCTTGCAGGTCGAGAGGGGTCGCCATGAGGGGAAATCTTTTCGAGGGGAACGGGATTATGGGGTGCGCAGTTCGTGCGCCCACGTGGCTGCGTCGGCGAGCGGGCGCGTGAACTGCGCTGCGCCTTCACCCGCGCGCAGCGGTTTGATCGCCACCTCGCCGCGCGCCAACTCGTCGGCGCCGAAGATCAGCGCGAAGCCGGCGCCACTGGCATCGGCACGCTTGAATTGCGATTTCATGCTGCCCTGCCCGTCCTTGGTCGCTGCGTGCATCAGCACCGCAATGCCGGCGCTGCGCAAGGCATCCAGCACCGGCATGACTTGTGCCAATGACTGCGGGTCGGTGACGAGTGCGTAGGCCTGTGGCGCGCTCGACGGCGCCTGGATGCCGGCGCCTTTGAGCATCAGCATCAGGCGCTCCAGCCCCAAGCCGAAACCGATGCCCGGCGCCGGCTTGCCGCCCAGCGTCTCGATCAACTGGTCGTAGCGGCCACCGCCGCAGACGGTGCTCTGTGCGCCGAGCAAGGCGCTCTTCCACTCGAACACTGTCAGGTTGTAGTAGTCCATGCCGCGCACCAGCCGCGGGTTGACGCTGTAGGCCAGGCCCACGGCATCGAGCACCGCACGCACGGCATTGAAGTGCGACAGCGATTCGGCGCCGAGGAAGTCCATCAGTTGCGGCGCCGCCTCGACCACGCTGCTCATCGCGGGGTTCTTGGTATCCAGAATGCGCAGCGGGTTGCTGTGCAGGCGGCGCTGGCCTTCGGCGTCGAGCTTGTCGGTGTGGACCTCGAAGTGCGCAATCAGCGCTGCGCGGTGGGCCTTGCGCTCCTCGGGCTGGCCCAGGCTGTTGAGTTCGAGCTCGATGTGCCGGCCCTCGACCAGGCCCAGCTCGCGCCAGAAGGCGCGCAGCATCAGGATCAGTTCGGCATCGACGTCCGGCCCGGCGTGGCCCAGGGCCTCGACGTCGAGTTGGTGGAACTGGCGCGTGCGGCCTTTCTGCGGCCGCTCGTGGCGAAACATCGGGCCCATCTGCCAGATGCGCAGCGGGCCGTTGTAGAGCGCGTTGTGCTCGATCATCGCGCGCACGATGCCCGCGGTGGCTTCGGGCCGCAAGGTCAGGCGGTCGCCGTTCATCGCGTCCTGCCAGGAGAACATCTCCTTCTCGACGATATCGGTCACTTCGCCGATGCCGCGCACGAACAGCGCCGTTGGCTCGACGATCGGTGTGCGCAGGTTGCGGTAGCCCCAGCGTGCGAGCAAGTCGCGCAGCTTGGCTTCGACCCACTCCCACACTTCCGCCTCGTCGGGCAGCGTGTCGTTCATGCCCTTCACCGCGTGCAGCGGCGCCGCACCCTTCACAGTGATGTCCCCTGCTGGGACAGGAATCGTTGTGTTCTTAGACATGTGGATGCCCCGCGGGGCTTGCGATCATTGCGCGGTGACGGCGGTGCCGAAGCGCTTCTCGATGTAGTTTTCGACGAGTTGGTGGAACTCGGCGGCAATGTGTTCGCCGCGCAGCGTGAGTGCCTTTTCGCCATCGATGAAGACGGGCGCTGCGGGGGCCTCGCCGGTGCCGGGCAGGCTGATGCCGATGTCGGAATGCTTGCTCTCGCCGGGGCCGTTGACGATGCAGCCCATCACCGCCACCTTGAGGTTTTCGACGCCGGGGTACTTGGCCTTCCAGACCGGCATCTGCGCGCGCAGGAAGTCGTCGATCTGCTTGGCCAGCTCCTGAAACGTGGTGCTGGTGGTGCGGCCACAGCCTGGGCAGGCCGTGACGCTGGGATTGAAGGTGCGAAGCCCGAGCGATTGCAGGATCTCCAGCGCCACCGCCACTTCCTGGGTGCGCGCCTCGCCCGGCTGCGGCGTCAGGCTGACGCGGATGGTGTCGCCGATGCCTTCCTGCAGCAGCACCGCCAGGGCCGTGGCGGAGGCCACCGTGCCCTTGGTGC
>JANNGJ010000356.1:0-4652 GCA_031403815.1 Burkholderiales bacterium
CTGCCGCGTCGGCACGGCTGTAAAGCCCTGCCGGCGTTGGCGTTTTGAAGACCACCGTTCGAGCGCATTCCAACAACACCCGCCGAACTCGCGCGACACACCGGTCGCGTCAGATTGACCAGCAAAGGACATCAACGTGGCTCGTTACCTCGGCCCCAAGGCCAAACTCTCCCGCCGTGAAGGCACCGACCTGTTCCTGAAGAGCGCCCGCCGCCCGATCAGCGACAAGTCGAAATTCGAATCCCGTCCCGGCCAGCATGGCCGCACCAGCGGCTCTCGTACCAGCGACTTCGGCCTGCAATTGCGCGAGAAGCAGAAGGTCAAGCGCATGTACGGTGTGCTCGAGCGTCAGTTCCGTCGCTACTTTGCCGAGGCCGAGCGCCGCAAGGGCAACACCGGCGCCAACCTGCTGATGCTGCTTGAGTCGCGCCTGGACAACGTCGTCTATCGCATGGGCTTCGGCAGCACACGTGCTGAAGCGCGCCAGTTGGTGTCGCACAAGGGCATCACCGTCAATGGCGGCGTTGTGAACATCTCGTCTTACCTGGTCAAGGCCGGCGACGCGATCGCGGTGCGCGAGAAGTCGAAGAAGCAACTGCGCATCATCGACTCCGTCAAGCTGGCTGAGTCGATTGGCTTGCCCGACTGGGTCAAGGTCGACACCACCAAGCTCGAAGGCGTGTTCACCAAGACACCGGACCGCGACCAGTTCGGTGCCGAGATCAAGGAAGCCTTGATCGTGGAACTCTATTCACGCTAAGCAAGACGGACAGCGGGAGGCCGGCCTTCGGCCGGCCCCCTTTCAGGATGGCTTCGCTTGCCGGGCGCGACGCCGTCGTCTCTCCCCAGCCCGGCAGATCCATCAGCCTTATCGGTGTAACGAGCCGAGGGTATTGACAGGAAAAACACTCAATGCAAACGAATCTGCTGAAACCCAAAGCCATCAATGTCGAGCCCCTGGGCGGCCACCGCGCCAAAGCCACGCTTGAGCCTTTCGAGCGCGGCTACGGCCACACCTTGGGCAACGCCCTTCGCCGTGTGCTGCTCTCGTCCATGGTGGGCTACGCGCCGACAGAAGTCACTATCGCTGGCGTGCTGCACGAGTATTCGACGATCGACGGCGTGCAGGAAGACGTCGTCCACATCATGCTCAACCTGAAGGGTGTGACGTTCCGCCTGCACAACCGCGATGAAGTCACGTTGGTGCTGCGCAAGGAAGGCGAAGGCCCGGTCACGGCCGGCGACATCCAGACTCCGCACGACGTGGAAATAATCAACCCCGATCACGTGATCGCGCACCTGTCGCATGGCGGCAAGCTCGACATGCAGATCAAGGTCGAGAAGGGCCGCGGCTACGTGCCGGGCAACATGCGCCGCTTCGGCGACGAGCCGACCAAGTCAATTGGTCGCATCGTTCTCGACGCTTCGTTCTCGCCGGTCAAGCGCGTCAGCTACGCGGTTGAGAACGCCCGCGTCGAACAGCGCACCGATCTCGACAAGCTGGTGATGGAGATCGAGACCAACGGTGCGATCAGTCCGGAAGAAGCGATCCGCGCATCGGCCAAGATCCTGGTTGAGCAGTTGGCGGTGTTCGCGCAACTCGAAGGCAGCGAAGTCAGCGGCATTTTCGAGGAGCAGAAGCGCATCACCAGCACCTTCGATCCGATCCTGCTGCGTCCGGTCGACGAACTCGAGCTCACTGTGCGTTCGGCCAACTGCCTGAAGGCCGAGAACATCTACTACATCGGTGACCTGATCCAGCGCACCGAAACCGAGCTGCTCAAGACGCCGAACCTGGGCCGCAAGTCGCTCAACGAAATCAAGGAAGTGCTCGCCTCGCGTGGCCTCACGCTCGGCGCGCGCCTCGAGAACTGGCCGCCCCAGGGCTTGGACAAAAGGTAAAGACGGCGCCCGCGCCGTCAAGAGATTGGGCTTCAAGTACGAAGCCCGGTGCAACCCCCAGTACCTGACACGGCTGGGGTTCAATAAAGGAAGGACAACGCACCATGCGCCACCGCAACGGACTACGCAAACTCAACCGCACCAGTGCACATCGCCAGGCGATGCTGCGCAATATGTGCAACTCGCTGATCACCCACGAGGCGATCAAGACCACGCTGCCCAAGGCCAAAGAGCTGCGCATGGCTGTCGAGCCGCTGATCACGCTGGCCAAGGAGCCCACGCTGGCGCATCGCCGGCTGGCTTTCGACCGCACGCGCGACCGCGATGTCGTCGCCAAGTTGTTCAACGACTTGGGCCCTCGCTACAAGGCACGCCCGGGCGGCTACACGCGCATCCTGAAGATGGGTTTTCGCGTCGGTGACAACGCACCGATGGCCTTCGTCGAGCTGGTTGATAGGCCCGAACCCAAGGCCGAAGACACCAAGGGCGACGCCGAGTAGGCCTCGCTTACATCGCACCGAAAGGCCAGCAAGACGCTGGCCTTTTTCATTGCTGCAGCCCCCCCCGCGTGGTGCAAAAAACGCTGCTAACGGGAGCGAGAAAAAACGTGTGATCAAACTGAGCGATCACACGATCTTCGCTGCCCCTTCAAGCGCATTCCCGCCGCCTTGCCGTGTTAGAATTCGCATGCGGGGTGGAGCAGCCTGGTAGCTCGTTGGGCTCATAACCCAAAGGTCGCAAGTTCAAATCTTGCCCCCGCAACCAAACATCAAATGCCCTCCATGTGAGGGCATTTTTGCGCCTACTAACGACGCCTGCTAGAGGCTTTGCGCACGCGCCGCCCGCGGACGGTCAGCGACCTAATGCAAGCGGCCGGCCTTGCCGCCACCGGACTTAGCGTCCAGATTGCCAAGCATGTCCTTGCCTGTCATGCCAGCGAACAGTGCGGCAGCACGCAACTTGATTTCGAGCAGCTCAGTGGCGCTGACCGAGTACTGGCCGGTGGTCTTGTTCACGTCGATGCGAAACTCGACGTCCTTGCCGTTGTGCGACAGCGTGCCACTCGTGAACTCGTAGTCGGCACTGTCCCAGGGCAGGCCGCGCTCAGCGAGGTCATAGTCTGCGTACTCGATGCGGCCGATGTCGCCGCTGGCCAAGTCGAGCATGCCGGTGGAGATGATGACCTCGTCGCTTTGTTCGTCGCTGATCGCGATCTTCACCTTCAAGTCCACGGCTTGCCTCTTGGTCGTCGAAAGCCAGGATTCTGCCTGCGATTGCTAGCGCAGCTCACCCAGTCGGGTGTCGCCAATTACATCGGACATGCCGCTGTCGTCGAACAGGCGCAGAGAGTGCTGGGTGATGCGTTCGCGGAAGGACTTTCGCGCGAACAGCTTTGCCTGTGCTTGCTCTGGCAGGTCGGTGATGTTGAGCACGTTCTTGACAATCAATGTGTCGATCACGTCTTCGATGACGCGCACGAAACCGGCATCGAGCCGGTCAAAGTCTTCGCCAACAACAGCACCGAGAAAGATGCTGACATCAGGATGATCGGCGGGCAGGAACTCGGCATCGACTGTCGGTGCGTCACGCAGCAGGCTGGCGATGGCGCCACGCTCATCGCGGGTCACGTAGGGCATGGTGCGAGCGCGCTGCGTCGCGCTACTCAGCGCAGGCCGGCGATGTAGTCAGCCACCGCTTTCATCTCGACATCGCTCAGCTTGGCGGCAATGGCGGTCATCTGGGCGTTGTTCGCGCGCGCGCCGCTGCGAAACGCCACCAGCTGCGCCTCGGTGTAGTCGCCGTGCTGGCCACCCATGCGCGGGTACTGGGCCGGGATCCCGGCGCCGTTGGGGCTGTGGCAGCCGGCGCAAGCGGGAATCGCCTTGTCGGTAATGCCACCGCGGTAAATTTTCTCGCCCAGCTTGACCAGGTCCTTGTTCTTGGCGAATCCCGGCTTGGCACTCTTGCCAGCGTAGAACGCAGCGACGTTTTTCATGTCGTCGTCTGACAGCATGGTGGCGAAGCCCTTCATGACCGCGTTGTTGCGCTTGCCGGATTTGAATTCCTGCAATTGCTTGACGAGGTACTCCGGGTGCTGGCCCGCCAGGATCGGGTTGGCAGGACTGCCGCGCGAGCCATCGGCGGTGTGACAGGCAGCGCAAACCTGGCTTGCCGTCGCCTGGCCTTTGGCCAAGTCGGGTTTGCTGGCAGCAGGGGGCGCCGCGGCAAGGGCCGGCATCGCAAGCCAGGCGGCCAGGGTCAGGAGGCAGGCGTTGATCTTGGCCATCGTCATGGGTGGTGATGCAGAGTGGTATGAGATTGCGCTAAGCGCGGGACCTTTGAATTTTACAATGCCACATGAACACCTCCCCCGAAGCCAAGCTGGCGCTGGCGTGGACCCACACAGCGCGCTTCCTAACCACCGCCAGCCAGCTCGACCAGCTGCCGGTGCACGAGCTTCCTGAGATCGCCTTTGTGGGCCGCAGCAACGCCGGCAAGTCGACGGCGATCAACCGGCTGGCGCAGCAGAAGCGACTGGCGTTTGCGTCGAAGACCCCGGGGCGCACGCAGCACATCAATTTGTTTGCCTTGGGCCCGAAGGACGCGCCCAACGCCTTCTTCGCCGACCTGACGGTCTTTGGCTACGGCGCGGTCGAGCGCGCGGCAAAGCTGAGGTGGCAACTGGTGTTGGCCGACTACCTGGCCGTACGCCGCTGCCTGTCGGGCGTGGTGTTGATGTTCGACCCACG
>JANNGJ010000357.1:0-2442 GCA_031403815.1 Burkholderiales bacterium
AGGCGGCATTGCTAGTCCGCCCACCGGTGAAGCCGGGTCGCGGAAGGTTGTGTAACCCACACGAAGCTGCGCAGACCGCGGCGAAAGGTGAGCCAAGATGATGCAGCAAAGCAGGTCGAACTCGTACCTGTTCGGGGGCAACGCCCCGTACGTCGAGGAGCTCTACGAGGCCTATCTCGACAACCCAGGCTCGGTGCCCGAGACCTGGCGCACCTACTTCGACAACCTGCAGAACGTCGCCGCCACCGATGGCTCCGAGCGACGCGACGTGGCCCACGCCCCGGTCGTCGAGTCCTTTGCCCAGCGTGCCAAGGCCAACGCCTTTGCCAGCAAGGCCAGCAGCACCGACCTGGCGGTCGCGCGCAAGCAGGTTCATGTCCAGTCGCTGATTGCGGCCTACCGCTTTCTCGGCTCGCGCTGGGCCGATCTGGACCCCCTGAAGCGCACCGAGCGACCGAAGATTCCAGAGTTGGAACCGGCGTTCTATGACTTGTCCGAATCGGACATGGACATCACCTTCAGCGCCGCCAACACCTACTTCGGCGCCGAGCAGATGACGCTGCGGCAAATCATGCAGGCGCTGCGCGAGACCTACTGCGGCACGGTCGGCGCCGAGACCATGCACTGCACCGACCCTGCCGAGAAGCGTTGGTGGCAGGAGCGCCTGGAGCGCGTGCGCAGCAAGCCGAGCTTCTCGCCCGACGAGAAGAAACACATCCTCGAGCGCTTGACGGCGGCCGAGGGCCTCGAGCGCTACCTGCACACCAAGTTCGTCGGCCAAAAAGCGCTTCTCGCTCGAAGGCAGCGAGAGCTTCATTGCCTCGATGGACGAAGTGGTGCAGCGCGGCGGCGAGAAAGGCGTGCAGGAGATCGTCATCGGCATGGCCCACCGCGGGCGCCTGAACGTGCTGGTCAACACGCTGGGCAAGATGCCAGCAGACCTGTTCGCCGAGTTTGATCACACCGCCAAGGAAGAACTGCCGGCTGGCGACGTCAAGTACCACCAGGGTTTCTCCAGCGACATATCGACGCCGGGCGGCGCCGTGCATCTGTCGCTGTCCTTCAATCCGTCGCACCTCGAGATCGTCAACCCGGTGGTCGAAGGCAGTGTCAAGGCGCGCCAGGAACGCCGCGCGGATCACGCCGGCGACCAGGTGCTGCCCGTGCTGGTGCACGGTGACGCGGCTTTCGCCGGCCAGGGCGTGGTGATGGAGACGCTGGCGCTGGCCCAGACCCGCGGCTACTACACCGGCGGCACCCTGCACCTGGTGATCAACAACCAGATCGGCTTCACCACCAGCGACCCGCGGGACTCACGCTCGACGCTGTATTGCACCGATGTTGTCAAGATGATCGAAGCGCCGGTGCTGCACGTGAATGGCGACGACCCGGAGGCCGTGGTCTTCTGCACCCAACTCGCGATGGACTACCGGCAGGAGTTCAACAAGGACGTCGTGGTCGACATCATCTGCTTCCGCAAGCTGGGGCACAACGAGCAAGACACACCGAGCCTGACCCAACCCTTGATGTACAAGAAGATTGCGCAGCACCCAGGCACGCGCAGGCTCTACGGCGAAAAGCTGGTGGCGCAGAACGTGCTCGGCGCCGACGGCCCCGACGACATGGTCAAGGCCTACCGCGCCGCGATGGATGCGGGCAAGCACACTGTCGACCCGGTGCTGACCAACTTCAAGAGCAAGTACGCGGTCGATTGGTCGCCCTACCTGAACCGCAAATGGACCGATGCGGCCGACACGGCGCTGCCGCTGGCGGAGATCAAGCGCCTGGCCGAGCGCATCACCACGATCCCGAAGGACTTCAAGCCGCACCCGCTGGTCGAGAAGGTGATCGCCGACCGTGCTGCGATGGGCCGCGGCGAGATCAATGTCGATTGGGGCATGGGCGAGCATCTGGCCTTCGCGTCACTGGTGGCCAGCGGCTACCCGGTGCGCCTGTCAGGTGAAGATTGCGGCCGCGGCACCTTCGTGCACCGCCACTCGGTGCTGCATGCCAGAACCGCGAGAAGTGGGACGCCGGCACCTACATCCCGCTGTCCAACGTGGCCGACGGACAGGCGCCCTTTGTCGTCATCGACTCCATCCTGTCGGAAGAAGCGGTGCTCGGTTTCGAGTACGGCTACGCCTCGGCCGACCCGAATACGCTGACGATCTGGGAGGCCCAGTTCGGCGATTTCGTCAACGGTGCGCAGGTGGTGATCGACCAGTTCCTGGCCTCGGGCGAAGTCAAGTGGGGTCGTGTCAACGGCCTGACGCTGATGCTGCCGCACGGCTATGAAGGCCAAGGGCCCGAGCACAGCTCGGCGCGCCTGGAGCGTTTCATGCAGCTCGCGGCCGACAACAACATGCAGATCGTGCAGCCGACCACGGCCAGCCAGATCTTCCATGTGCTGCGCCGGCAGATGGTGCGCATGTTCCGCAAGCC
>JANNGJ010000358.1:0-7587 GCA_031403815.1 Burkholderiales bacterium
TGGTGCCCAAGCCCGACGCCGAGCGCGGGGCGGTGGTCAAGGCCTATGTCGTGCTCGCGCCGGGGATCAAAGGCGACGCTGCGCTGATCGAAGAGTTGCAGCAGCATGTGCGCGGCCGCTTGGCGCCCTACGAATACCCGAAGGAGATCGAGTTCATCGACGCCCTGCCGATGACGACCACGGGCAAGGTGCAACGGCGGGTGTTGCGGCTGCAGGAAGAGGAGCGCGCCAGGGCTCAGGGCTGAGCGGCGTGAGCTGCCTCGCGCAGTCTTTGTTGCCTGTCTGCAGCGGTGCGTGCCTGCATCGGCGCTTGCCGCGAGCGCGGGGCAGCCTGTCACCAGGGTGCCCCAGTGGCCGGATCACGCGCCGATGCAGGCACGCAGCGGCAAGAAGGGGCAAACACAGATCCGAACGCCCCCAACTGGACCGAAGGGCGACCACTGGATCGATGCTGTAGAACGCATTCGCGTCTCAGCGAGCGCGCTTGCGCACCGCGCGCCGCCACTCGGCAATGCGCTGGTCGATGAAAGTATCAACGCAGGTCAGCTCGCGCGCAAACTCGCTCAGCAAGCGGCCGGCGTCCCAGGTTTCGGGCATCTGATGGTCGGCCAGTGTGGCCAGTTCAAGCACCCGCGCCACGCCCTCGTGCAGCGGCTTGATCAGGCGCGCCGCCACTTTCGCGGCTGGTACTGTCAGGTGAAGCACGCGCCCCTTGCGCGCTCGCGCCTGGTACATCGCTGCCACCTCGCAGTTGCTCAGGTTGTCGGGCCCGCCGATCTCGAGCGTGCGGCCGTTCAGGTCGTCTGTGCTCAGGGCCTGGATCGCGAACGTCGCCACGTCGCACACGGCAACGAAATTACGCGGCTTGGTGGCGGGCCCGATGAGAACGCAAAAGCCTTTCTCGAGCAGCATCTGGCCATTGAACTGGTGCACATGCTGCTCCATGAAGGCCGCGGGGCGCAGGATGGTGTAGCCCATGCCACTGCCTTTGACCACCGCTTCGATCTCGTGCTTGGTGCGAAAGAAATCGATCGGGTGGCGCTCGCTCGCCCCCATCGCCGAGGTGTAAGTGAAGTGCTCGACCTTGGCGTCGCGTGCCGCCACCACCAGTGCGCTGTGGCCGACATGGTCGACTTGCGCACTGGCCTGCGCGCCGCGGCCGAGCATCGAATGAGCGCAGGCGAAGACACGCACGGCGCCCTTGCAGGCCAGCTCCAACGAGCGCGGGTCGGTGAGGTCGCCGATCACGATTTCGGCGCCCTGGCGCTGCAGGTCGGCCGCCTTGTCTCGGTTGCGCACCAGCACGCGCACTGCGTGGCCTTGGGCCAGCAGGGGCAAGGCCGTGGCGCGGCCGAGCAAGCCGGTGGCGCCGACGATCAGGATCATGCTCTGGCCCCCCTTCGCAGTCAGTGGGTCAACCATGCGTCAGGCGCGGCATCCCGTCAATCCCACCTGAGGCACACTTCGCGCCGATCTCTTTCCACATCCCACCATGCAAACCACCCGCCTCGGCCGCTCTGATCTCGACGTGACCCGCATCTGCCTGGGCACCATGACCTTCGGCGAGCAGGTCGATCAGGCCGCTGCGCACGCCATCCTCGACCGCGCAGTCGAACGCGGCGTCAACTTCATCGACACCGCCGAGATGTACTCCGTGCCGCCCAAGGCCGAGACCTTTGGCGCCACCGAGACCATCCTCGGTCATTGGTTTGCGCAGCGCCCCGGCCTGCGCAACAAAGTGGTGTTGGCCACCAAGGTGGCCGGCCCCTCGCGGGGCATGCCGTGGGTGCGTGGCGGCGCGGCCGACTTGGCGCCGGCCGACATTGCCGCCGCCTGCGACGACAGCCTGCGCCGCCTGCAGACCGAGGTGATCGACCTGTACCAGATCCACTGGCCGAATCGCAATGTGCCCATGTTTGGCTCGATCTATTTCGACCCGGCCAAGGATGCCGAGCAGACCTCGGTGCATGAGCAACTTGAGGCCCTGGCCAAGCTGGTGCGGGCCGGCAAAGTAAGGGCCGTCGGCCTGTCCAACGAGACGCCCTGGGGTGTGAGTGAGTTTGTGCGCCTGGCCGAGCAACATGGTTTACCGCGCGTGGCCACGGTGCAGAACCCTTACTGCTTGATCAACCGCGTGCTTGACGGCGGCCTGGACGAAACCCTGCACCGCAACGATGTCGGCCTGCTGGCTTACTCGCCGCTCGGCTTCGGCTTGCTGAGCGGCAAGTACGACGCACGCGGTTTCGACGATGCCGCCAGCCGAGGCCGCATGGCGCTGTTCGAGCGCATGAAGCAGCAGCGCTGGGGCCGACCCGAATCGCTGGCCGCCGCGCGGCGCTACAACGCGCTGGCGCGTGACCACGGCCTGATGCCGACGCGCCTGGCCCTGGCCTGGTGCTACACCAACTGGCGCGTGGCCAGCACCATCATCGGTGTCACCAGCCTGGCCCAACTCGATGAGTGCCTGGACGCCTGGGGCACGACCCTGGCGCCCGAGCTGCTGGCGGCAATTGATGCGGTCCGTTGGGAGATCCGAGACCCGGCGCAGTAGCGACGACGACGTGCAACGCGCGGCAGGGGGCGGTCGTGGCCAAGAGAGATAAACACATCAGCGAGACGCCGGCAACGCAGTGGCTGCGCCGGCACGGCGTGGTCTTCAGCGAGCATGCCTACGACTATGTTGAGCACGGTGGCACACCGGAATCGGCGCGGCAACTCGGCATTGACGAGCATGCGGTGGTGAAGACCCTGGTGATGCAGGACGAACGTGCGCGCCCGCTGGTGGTGTTGATGCACGGCGACTGCCAGGTCAGTACCAAGGCCCTGGCCCGGGCGATCGGTTGCAAGGGCATTGAGCCGTGCAGCGCCGAGGCGGCACAGCGCCACAGCGGCTACCAGCTCGGCGGCACCTCGCCCTTCGGCTTCAAGCGCGAGGGCGTGCCGGTGTACGTGCAGCTCAGCGTGCTGGACTTGCCGCGCATCTGCATCAACGGCGGGCGCCGCGGTTTCCTCGTGGGCATCGCGCCCACGGTCTTGAGCGGCCCGTTGGGGGCGATGGCCGTTGACTGCGCGCTGCGGCCCTGAGGCGCGCGTAAAGTCTGGCCCCTGGATCAATCACGAAGAGGGTTTGGCATGGCGTGGGCTTGGAGCGTGGCAGCGGTGTTTGCGGCCTATTGTGTCGGCTCGCTGTCGTTTGCCGTCATCGTCAGCCGCGCCATGGGGCTGGCCGATCCGCGCAGCTACGGCTCGGGCAACCCCGGCGCCACCAATGTGCTGCGCTCGGGCAAGCGCAGTGCCGCCGTCCTGACCCTGGCGCTGGATGCGCTGAAGGGCTATATGCCGGTGTTCCTGGCGCTGTGGTTCTCGGCGCAGTTCGGCTTCGGCGCCGGCACGGTGGCGGCCGTCGGGCTGGCGGCCTTCCTGGGCCACCTGTGGCCGGTGTTCTTTCACTTCAAGGGCGGCAAGGGCGTGGCCACGGCGGCGGGGGTGCTGCTGGCCTTCAACCCCTGGCTCGGTGTGGCGACATTGGCCACCTGGGTCATCGTGGCGCTGTTCTTCCGCTATTCGTCACTGGCTTCGTTGGCTGCAGCGGTGTTCGCGCCGTTTTATCAAATGCTGATTTGGGAAGCCGATGCGTACGCATTGGCCATCGCGGCGATGAGCCTGCTGCTGGTCTGGCGCCACGAGGGCAACATCAGGAAGCTGCTGGCCGGCACCGAATCCAAGCTCGGACAGAAGGCGGCGCATCCGGCGCCGCCGCACGCCGCCACCCACAAACACAAAGGACACCCTTGATGACCGAGATCAAACGCTTCGACGTCGGCGCGCGCATGTCAGAGATGGCGGTGCACAACGGCACTGTCTATCTCGCCGGCCAGGTCGCCGAAGACGCAGTGCAGGACATCGCCGGCCAGACGCGCCAAGTGCTGGCCGCCATCGACGCGCTGCTGGCGCGCGCCGGCAGCGACAAATCGAAGATCCTGCGCGCACAGATCTTCATCGCCGATCTGGCTGACTTCGCCGCGATGAACGTCGTGTGGGAAGCCTGGGTCGTGCCCGGTCACACGCCGCCGCGGGCCACGGTGCAGGCTGCGCTGGCCAAGCCGCAGTGGAAGATCGAGATCGTGGTCACGGCCGCCGTCTGATGCCGTCGATGCCCGCCCAGGCGTCGCGGCGGCGCTCGCTGCTGGTCTTGCTGGTGTTGGTGCTGGGCGCCAGCGCCGCCAGCCAGTGGTGGTCCTTCACGAGCGAGCGTCGTCTGGGCCGGCAGCTGGCGGCCAGCGCTGCGGCGGGCGACATCCGCATGCTCTCATCGGACACCTGCGTTTACTGCGTTGCGGCCCGGCGCTGGCTGACGCAACACGGCGTCGCCTTCGACGAGTGCTTCATCGAGCGCGATGCGCCGTGCAGGGCCTTGTACGAGGCGACGCAAGCGCGTGGCACGCCGACGCTGATCGTGCGCGGCCAGGTGCAGCTTGGCTTTGACGCGGCGCGGGTGTTGGCGGCCTTGCTGCCGCGGGGCTGAACACGCAGACGCGCGGGCTTTGGCGGCGTGGCGCTCCGCCAAAAACACCCAAGCAAGACGAAACAGACGCCCGCAACGGCCAGTGACTGCCAAGGGCGGTTTGCAGATCGCGACTCCTGGCAACGAGACAACGAAACCGTATCAGTCGTGCGGCTGCAGACCGAGCAGTGCAGGGTCACCGCGGCCCAGGCGCACCAGCACCGGCTCGCCGCCAGTGAGGTCAACCACCGTGGTCGGCTGCATCGGGCAGGCCCCGGCATCGACGATCGCCTGGACCGACTTTTCCATGCGCTCGCGAATCTCCTCCGGGTCGTTCAGCGGCTCGGTGCTGCCGGGCGGGATCAAGGTGGTAGCCAGCAGGGGTTGGCCCAGCAGTGACAGCAGTTCTTGTGTGACGCGGTGCTCCGGCACACGCAGCCCGATGGTGCGGCGCGACGGATGGGACAGGCGCCGCGGCACCTCCTTGGTGGCCTCCAGGATGAAGGTGAAGGCGCCTGGCGTGCCGAGCTTGAGCAGGCGGTACTGGCGGTTGTCGACACGGGCATAGCTGGCCAGTTCGCTGAGGTCGCGGCACAGCAGCGTCAGGTGGTGCTTGTCGTCGACGCCACGCACCTGGCGCAGGGTCTCAGCGGCGGCCTTGTCGTCCAGATGACAGACCAGGGCGTAGCTGGAGTCGGTCGGGATCGCGGCAATGCCACCGGCATGCAGGATCTGCACCGCCTGCTTGAGCAGGCGCGGCTGCGGGTTGTCGGGGTGAACTTCGAAGTACTGCGACATGCGTGCTGCGCCTTCAGTCCACGATGGTGTCGGCCTGCACCGCACCCACCGGTCGCTGCTTGTCGGCTGCGCTGCGCAGGTTGAGCCAGGCGCTGGCCGCGCCGCACGCGGCGATCACGGCCATGCCGATCCAGCCCCAGCCATCGGGCACGACGCCAAAGACCACGAAGCCGGCGAATGCCGCCACCGCCAGCTGCACGTACTGGAAGGGCATCAACGTGGCGGCGGGGGCCTGGCCCAGCGCCTTGATCAGCAGCAGGTGACCGGCGGTGCCCAGCACGGCGACGCTGGCCAGCGCGCCGAGGTGCAGCGCTGGCGCGGCGGCCAGCGTGTCGATCGGGTTGGCCACGCTGGCCAGCAGAATCGGCAGCGCAAGCGTCATGCCGGTGGCGCCGGTGTAGAAGTTGGTCGTGAACGCATCTTCGTGCGGCGCGTAGCGGCTGGTCATGATCTGGAAGGCGGCATTGGAAAACACCGCGGCCAAGGGCAGCAGCGCGGCCCAGCCGATCAGGCCGCTGCCCGGCCGCACGACGATCAGCGCGCCGATGAAGCCCCCAGCCACCAGGGTCCAGCGCAGCGGCGAGACGCGCTCCTGCAGCCAGGTGCGGGCAAACACGGTGGTGACCAGGGGCGTGAGCATGACGATGGCGGTCAGCTCGGCCACCGGCATGTGGCGCAGTGCGGCGAAGACCATCGCCGACGAGAAGGCCAGCAGCGCACCGCGCGCAATCTGGAACATCGGGTTGCTGGTGCGAAAGGTCTTGTCTGGCGACACCGCAATCCACAGCGCCATGATCGCCGCGTGCAAGGCATAGCGGCTGAACAGTACCAGCGCCACCGAGAAGAAGGCGCCCACGAAACGTACCGTGGTGTCCATCACGGCAAAGCAGCTCGACGCTGCGACCACCAGCGCGATGCCCAGCCAAGGGCGCTGGCGACCCTGCATCAGCAGGCGCGGCGCAGCCGCTGCGGCACGGCGCTCACGCCGGCCACACCACACGTTCGGCCAGCGCCTGCCACACGGGGGTCAGGCGGCCGGACAGGTCGGGCAGGGTGCCCAGGTCAATGCGGCTCTCCGTCGGCGAGTGGAAGTCGCTGCCGCGCGAGGCCAGCAGGTCGAACTCCAGCGCGGTCTCGGTGTACTTCACGGCGTCTGCGGCGCTGTGGCTGCCCGTGACCACCTCGACGCCGCGCCCGCCATGGGCCTTGAACTCGGTGAACAGCGCGTATTCCTCGGTCGGCGTGAACTTGTAGCGTGCCGGGTGCGCGATCACCGCCATGCCGCCGGCCTGGGTGATCCAGCGCACCGCATCGCCCAGGCCGGCCCAGCGGTGCGGCACGAAGCCGGGCTTGCCTTCCGTCAGGTAGCGCCGGAAGACTTCGCTGGTGTCGTTGCAGTGGCCACGGTCGACCAGGAAGCGGGCAAAGTGGGTGCGCGAGATCAACTCGGGGTTGCCGACATAGGGCAGCGCGCCTTCGAAAGCGCCGTGGATGCCGACCTGGGCCAGGCCAGCGGCCATGTCGCGCGCACGCTCTTCGCGGCCGCCACGGGTCTTGGCCAGGCCTTCGCGCAGCGCGGTGTCGTCCGGGTCGAAGCCCAGACCGACGATGTGTACGGTGATGCTGGCGAAGGTGACCGAGATCTCGCAGCCGCTGAGGTAGGGCAGGCCGACGCGCTGCGCGGCCTCGCGGGCGCGCCGTTGGCCGCCGATTTCGTCATGATCGGTCAAGGCCCACAACTCCACGCCGCCGGCTTTGGCGCGCGCCGCCAGCGCCTCCGGCTCCAGGGTGCCGTCAGAGACGGTGGAGTGGCAGTGCAGATCGGCGTTCAACAGGTGTGACAGGGAGGTGACGGTGTTCACGTCCCGATTGTCTCAGGCGACGCGACCAGTTCGCGCGGGCATGGGCAGTCTGTCCTGCGCACCAATAGGGTTTGACCTAGATGCTGCGGTGCCTGCGGGTGTCGAAGATAGGGGCGCTCCAGCACCGTTTGCGCATTGGTTGTCGCTAGCATGTTGGGCACCCACAAAGGACCGCAGACCATGCAGAAGACCTTGCACATCAACCCGGAGAAATGCACTGGCTGCCTGCAGTGCGAGATGGCCTGCTCTTACGAGAACTACGCCACCTATGCGCCGGCCAAATCGCGCATCAAGGTCTTCGACTTCCACCACACCGGGCGCAAGGTGCCCTACACCTGCACCCAGTGCGACGAGGCCTGGTGCCTGCACGCCTGCCCGGTCGAGGCCATCACGCTGGACAAGTTGACGGGCGCCAAGGTGGTC
>JANNGJ010000359.1:0-1821 GCA_031403815.1 Burkholderiales bacterium
TTGGCGCTGCTCGACAACCCGTCGGCGGCTGAAGTGCTGCGCGCCTGCGCGGCCAACATCGAGGATCTGCGCAAAAGCCTGGGCGCCTTCATCAAGGAAAACACGCCCACCGTGGGGGGCGATGACGAGGTTGATACCCAGCCGACGCTGGGCTTCCAGCGCGTGATCCAGCGCGCCATCATGCATGTGCAGTCAACCGGCAGTGGCAAGAAGGAAGTCACCGGTGCCAACGTGCTGGTGGCGATCTTCGGCGAGAAGGATTCGCACGCCGTCTATTACCTGCATCAGCAAGGCGTCACGCGGCTGGACGTGGTGAATTTCATTGCCCATGGCATCAAGAAGAGCGATCCCCCGGAACCCACCAAGTCCAGCGACAGCACAGGGGCTGAGGGTGAGAAGGAAGAGGCAGCCGATGCCAAGTCGTCGCCGCTGGACCAGTTCACCCAGAACCTGAATCAGCTCGCGCGTGATGGCCGCATCGACCCGCTGATCGGCCGCGAGGCCGAGGTCGAGCGCGTGATCCAGGTGCTCTGCCGTCGGCGCAAGAACAACCCCTTGCTGGTGGGCGAGGCCGGTGTGGGCAAGACCGCCATCGCCGAGGGCTTGGCTTGGCGCATCACGCAGGGCGACGTGCCCGAGATCCTGACCGATGCCACGGTGTACTCGCTCGACATGGGCGCCTTGCTCGCCGGCACCAAGTACCGCGGCGACTTTGAGCAGCGCCTGAAGGGGGTGCTCAAGCAGTTGAAGGAGCAGACAGGCGCGATCCTGTTCATCGACGAGATCCACACCCTGATCGGCGCTGGCGCCGCCTCGGGCGGCACCCTTGATGCCAGCAACTTGCTCAAGCCGGCGCTCTCCAACGGCCAGATCAAGTGCATCGGCGCCACCACCTTCACCGAGTACCGCGGCATCTTCGAAAAAGACGCTGCGCTGTCACGCCGCTTCCAGAAGGTGGACGTGGTCGAGCCCTCGGTAGAGCAAACGGTGGAGATTCTCAAGGGCTTGAAGTCGCGCTTCGAGGAACACCACAACGTCAAGTACGCCCTCGGCGCGCTGCAAGCGGCGGCGGAGTTGTCGGCCAAGTACATCAATGACCGCCACCTGCCCGACAAGGCCATCGATGTGATCGACGAGGCGGGTGCAGCGCAGCGCATCCTGCCCAAGAACAAGCAGAAGAAGACCATCACGCGCCTCGAAGTCGAGGAGATCGTCTCCAAGATCGCACGTATTCCACCGGCCAGCGTTTCGAGTGACGACCGCAGCAAGCTGAAGACGCTCGACCGCGACCTCAAGAGCGTGGTCTTTGGCCAGGAACCCGCCATCGACGCGCTCGCCGCCGCGATCAAGATGGCGCGCTCGGGCCTGGGCCGGCCCGAAAAGCCGATCGGCTCCTTCCTGTTCAGCGGGCCCACGGGGGTGGGCAAGACGGAAGTCGCCAAGCAGCTCGCTTTCATCATGGGCATCGAGTTGATTCGCTTCGACATGAGCGAGTACATGGAGCGCCACGCGGTGAGCCGCCTGATCGGCGCGCCGCCGGGCTATGTCGGCTTCGATCAGGGCGGGCTGCTCACCGAGGCGGTCTCGAAGAAACCGCATGCGGTGCTGCTGCTGGATGAAATCGAGAAAGCGCACCCGGATGTCTTCAACGTGCTGCTGCAGGTCATGGACCACGGCACCCTGACCGACAACAACGGCCGCAAGGCCGACTTCCGCAACGTGGTGATCATCATGACCACCAATGCCGGCGCCGAGACGATGAACAAGTCCGTCATCGGCTTCACCACCAAGCGCGAGCAGGGCGACGAGATGGCCGACCTG
>JANNGJ010000360.1:0-1519 GCA_031403815.1 Burkholderiales bacterium
GCGGTGTCGCTGAGCATGAAGCTGCCGAGCGCACCGCTGGCAAAACGCAGGCTGATCGCCACCGTGTCTTCCACCGCAAAACCGCGCACCGCGTGCGAGCTGAAGGCCTGCACCGCGACGATCTCGCCGGCCAGCATGCGCAAGTTGTGCACCTCGTGGATCATGTTCAGCAGGAGCGGCCCGCCACCGGCCTCGCCGCGCCAGGGCGCGTCGGCGAAGTAGTGGTCGGGCTTGAAGAACATGGCGCTGCCGGTGATGGCCACCAGGCGCCCGAGTACGCCGGAGTCGATCACCTCGCGCGCCTTGGCCATGATGGCGCTGTGCGCGCGGTGGTGGCCGATCAGGATGCGGGCCTGTGCTGCATCAGCCGCGCGCACCAGGGCTTCGGCCTCGACCACGCTGGGCGCGATCGGCTTTTCCAGCAGCATCGGCACGCCCGCGGCGATGCAGGCCAGCGCCTGCGGCACATGCAGGGCATTCGGTGTCGCCAGCACCACGCCGTCGGGCTTGTCGCTGGCGAACAGCTCGGCCAGCGAGGTGTAGCGCGGCACAGCGGCCGCATCGGCATGGGCCTGCGCGGCAGGCGAGGGGTCGACGATGGCTGTCAGCGTCACGGTGGCGCTGGCGCGCGCCGCGGCGATGTGGGCTTGGCCGATGTAGCCTGCCCCCGCCACTGCAATCCGTGCCTTCGTCGCGCGGCTCACTTCAGGGGCACGGTGAGCTCGTCGATCACCGCGCGCGTGTTGGGCCGCACGCCGCGCCACCAGACGAAGGCCTCTGCTGCCTGCTCCACCAGCATGCCCACGCCATCGGCCAGGCGCGGCACACCGGCGCTCTGCGCCAGGCGCAGGAAGGGCGTCAGGCCGCGGCCATAGACCATTTCGTAGGCCAGCGTGGCGCCGGCAAATGCCCCAGCCGGTACGGGGGGCAGGGCGCCGGTCATGCTGGCCGAGGTGCCGTTGATCACCACATCGAAGCCAGCCTCGCCGCTCAGCTCGGCGTAGCTGCAGGCGCGCAGCGGGCCGTGGGCGGCAAACGCATCGGCCAGGTCTTGCGCCGTGGCGCGCGTGCGGTTCGCAATCAACAGCTCGGCCGGGCCGCGGGCCAGCAGCTCGACTAGAGCGCCGCGCGCCGCGCCACCGGCGCCGAGCATCAGCACGCGCCTGCCCTTCAGGGCCACGCCGAGGTTGCGTTCGATGTCGTTGGCCAAACCCAGGCCGTCGAAGTTGTCAACGACGATGCGGCCACCACTCTCGAACTTCATGGCGTTGGCGGCACCGGCGATGCGCGCACGCTCGCATGGCTCGGTGGCCATCTCGAACGCCTGCAACTTGAAGGGGGTCGTGATGTTCACGCCGCGGCCGCCGCTGTCGCGGAAGACCCGCACGGCCGCTGCAAAACCATCGAGCGGGGCTTCGATGAGGCCGTAGTCGAGGTCCTGGCCCGTGCTGTGCGCGAAGCGGGTGTGGATCAGCGGCGACTTGCTGTGGGCGACGGGGTTGCCGATGACCGCGTAGCG
>JANNGJ010000361.1:0-10657 GCA_031403815.1 Burkholderiales bacterium
GAGAAGGCCCGCTCGCGCTGGGTGCCCTGGGTGTCGGTGGCGGCCACGCTGTTGCAGTTGGTCCTGGCGGTGCTGCTGGTCGGCCAGGCCAGTGCCGGCGAAGTCCAGGCCTACCTGCTCGGCAACTGGCAGGCCCCTTACGGCATCGCCCTGGCGCTGGACCGCCTGAGTGCATTGATGCTGCTGCTGACCACCGCGGTGGCATGCGCCGCCCTGGTCCATGCCCTGGGCGGTGACAGCGCGCGCGGCCTGCACTTCCACGCCCTGTTCCAGTTCCAGTTGATGGGCTTGGCAGGCGCCTTCCTGACGGCCGACCTGTTCAATCTCTTCGTTTTCTTCGAGGTCTTGCTGGCGGCCAGCTACGGCCTGCTGCTGCACGGCGCGACACGCCAGCGCCTGCGCGCCAGCGTGCACTACGTGGTCTTCAACCTCACGGGCTCGGCGCTGTTCCTCATCGCCGTGAGCCTGCTGTATGCGCTTACTGGCACCTTGAACATGGCCGACCTGGCGCTCAAGGTCCCCGCACTGCCGCCGCAAGACCTGCGTCTGGCATTGGCCGCCGCGTCGATGCTGCTGGTGGTGTTTGCGGTCAAGGCGGCGTTGTTGCCGCTCTACTTCTGGTTGCCCGACACCTATGCCGGCGCCAGCGCGCCCGTCGCTGCGCTGTTTGCCATCATGACCAAGGTGGGGGTGTATGCCATCGCGCGCATGACCACCCTGGTGTTCGGCCCGGCCTGGCTGGGTACGGCGGCCATGGTGTTGCCGACCTTGGCCCTGGCCACCCTGGTGCTGGCAGCCATTGGCGTGCTGGCGGCTACGCAACTGCGCGGCCTGGTGGCCTACCTGGTGGTTGGCTCGGCGGGCACGCTCTTGCTGGCCGTCGGCCTGGGCACGCCGGGCACGCTGGCCGCGGGCCTGTTCTATCTGGTCAACAGCACCCTCGTGGCGGCGGCCTGGTTCCTGATTGCCGACCGCATCGCCGCGGCGCGCGGCGGGGTTGACCGGCTCGACGCCCGCGCCTGGGCCGGTACCAGTGCTTGGGCACCGCTCGGCGTGGCCTTCTTCATCGCGGCGGTCGCGGCGGCTGGTGTGCCGCCGCTCGCCGGCTTCTTCGGCAAGGCCCTGCTGCTGCAGGCCGCCGGCCAGACGCCCCTGGCGGTGTGGGTCGTGGCCCTGGTGCTTGGCTCGAGCCTGGCCATGATGGTGGCCCTGGCGCGCGCCGGCTCGACACTGTTCTGGAAGCCTGCCGGCGACGCGCTGCCTGCGGGCACAGCCCCGTCCGTATCGCCGTCCAGCGCGGCGCACACCTTGGCCATCGTGGCCCTGCTCGGCGCCGTGGTCGCCACCTCGGTCGGCGCCGGCCCGCTCTCGGCCTACACCGCCGCCGCGGCGCAGCAGCTGCTGGCGCGCCAGGGCTACATCGACGCCGTGCTCGGCGCGCGCGCCGTGCCGCCGGCCTATGACGTGCGGCGCGAAATGCGCGAACGCGGAGACGCCAAGTGAAGGCGCGCCTGTGGCCGTCGCCCTGGCTGAGCGCCGCGCTGCTGCCCACGTGGTTGATGCTCAACGGCTCGGTCTCTGTCGGCAACCTGCTGCTGGCCGCGCTGCTGGCCTGGGCCATCCCCTGGCTCACGGCCGCCTTCCGGCCCGACGCGGTGCGCCTCAAGGCGCCCGGCACCTTGCTGCGCCTGACGGGTACCGTGCTCTACGACATCGCCAAGTCGAATGTCGATGTGGCGCGCCGCGTGCTCGGGCCGGAGGCGGCGATGGCACCGCGCTTCGTCTGGGTGCCGCTGGACATCCGCGCGCCGCACGGCATCGTGACGCTGGCCGGCATCATCACCTTGACGCCGGGCACCGTGTCGAGTGCCCTCAGCGAAGACCGGCGCCACCTGCTGGTACACGCCTTGCATTGCCCCGATGCCGGCGCCGAGGCGGCCCTCGTGGCCGACATCAAGGCGCGCTACGAGGCGCCCCTGCGGGAGATCTTCGAATGATCCTGAGCCTGCTGCTGCCGTGGTTGATGGCGGCCTTTGCCCTGGCCCTGGCGCTCAATGCCTGGCGCCTGTTCCGCGGCCCGAGCCTGCCCGACCGCATCCTGGCCCTCGACACGATCTACATCAACGCCCTGGCGCTGCTGGTGTTGCTGGGCTTGCAGGGCCTGACCAAGGCCTACTTCGAAGTGGCGCTGCTGATCGGCCTGCTCGGCTTCATCGGCACAGTGGTCTTGTCCAAGTACCTGCTGCGCGGAGACATCGCCGAATGAACGCCCTGCCACTCTGGGCCGACCTGCTGGCCTCGGGCCTGCTGATCATCGGCTCGGCCTTCGCCCTGATCGGCTCCTGGGGTCTGGCCAAGCTGGGTGACTTCTACAAGCGCCTGCACGGCCCGAGCAAGGCCACCACGCTGGGCGTGGGCTGCGTGCTGGCGGCGTCGGCCCTGGTCTTCGCCGTCGTCGGCCAGCCGAGCTGGCATGAGGTGCTGGTGCTGGTGTTCTTGTTCATCACGGCGCCGGTGTCGGCGTACTTGCTGGTCAAGGCCGCGCTGCAACGCGATGGGGGTGCACCACCGCCGCCGCCTTGACGCGGGGTCGCGTTCGACCCTATCGAACGCCCGTTCGGGCTGAGCCTGTCCTTCGAAAAGCGCAGGACGATCGGGTCGCAGCGCTAGCTTCGACAGGCTCAGCATGATCCGGACCCGGCCCTTCGACAGGCTCAGGGCGAACGGTGCTGTTGATACGCTGGATTGCGCATGGGGACCGCCTGCGCGCTGGGTACATGCCCCTAGACTCTGCATGCTTTCGATGCCCCACCCCCATCCACACCCACAACGGAGCAGTCCACCATGAGCACCATCCTCGTCACAGGCGCCAGCCGGGGCATCGGCCTGGCCACCGCACTGGCCTTCGCGCGCGCTGGCCACACCGTGGCGGCCACCATGCGCAACCCGGCCGCGGCGCCCGAACTCGCGCGCGCCGCTGCCGCCGAGCGCTTGGCCGTTTCCGTCTTCACCATGGACGTGGATGACGATGCCTCGGTGCAGCAGGCGGTGCGCCGCGTCGAGGCCGAACTGGGGCCGGTCGAGGTGCTCATCAACAACGCCGGCATCGAATGCACGGGCTCGGTGGAAGAGATGCCGATCTCGGACTTCCGCGATGTGATGGAAACCAACTACTTTGGCGCCATCCGCTGCATCCAGGCCGTGCTGCCGGGCATGCGCGCGCGGCGCAGCGGCTGCATCGCCAACGTGACGTCGATTTCCGGCAAGCTCGCCTTGTCACCGTTCGGCGCCTATGCAGCGTCGAAGTTTGCCCTCGAGGCGGTGTCAGAGTGCCTGGCGCAGGAGGTCAAGCCCTTCGGCATCCGCGTCTGCGTGGTCGAGCCCGGCATCATCGACACCGACATGGCACGCGACATCAGCGCGGCCAGCGACGTGTCGGCCTACCCCAACCAGCGGCGCATGGCCGGATTTTTCGCCGCCGCGCTGAAACAGCCGACACCGCCCAGCGCGGTGGCCGACAAGCTGGTCGAGATTGCCGATGGCGGCAGCTGGCAGTTCAGGCACCCGGTGGGACCCAGCGCCGCGCCTTTCATGCAGTGGCGCGCGTCGCTCAGCGACGAGGCCTGGGTCGAATGGGGCGCGCTCGACGACGAAGCCTGGTACGCGCGGGTGAAGGCTGACTTCGGCATCGACGCGCGGCCCGAAGCCGGCTGACTGCCAGGTTGCGCCGGCGCGCGGTCGGGCCGGTGGGTCCACGATGGCGTCAAAGGCGGCGTTGCAGCGCGACGGCTGTGCGCCGCCGCCGCCGCTTTGATGCGGGTTCGCGTTCACGTGGACGGCGACGGCAGTGTGCGAACGGCCAGGAGCTGCCTGGCACGGCGGTCGGACTTCAGGCCGTCCGTTGGTGCTCCGGTCTTCCACTTGGGACGTCCATTCATTAGCGGGCCAGAGGCGGTGACAGAGAGCGCGGCCATGATGTTGCTTGCGTAGCACGTTTGCTATACATTGTGGGAATGCGCTCTGCCACCTTTCCTCCCATTCGCGTCGAGCCCGAGGTCAGGGCCGAAGTCGAGGCTGTCTTGCGCGAGGGCGAGTCGCTGACTCAGTTCATCGAGGAGGCGGTCATCGCGGCCGCGGCCTGGCGTCGCGTGCAGGCCGAGTTCGTCACCCGTGGCGAGGCGGCAATCGAGCGGTGGAAGCAACAAGGCGGCGGGCACACGGTCGACGAGGTCATGGCCGACCTGCAGACGCGCCTCGATGACGCCAAACGCCGAGCCGCTCAGCGCCCAGGCCGGTGACGACGAAGTACACGGTCACGCTGCTGCAAGAAGCGGTTGCGGACCTGCGGCGTCTGGAGGACTTCGCCATCGAGCGGGAGCTTGCGAGCGAGACACCGGACTGGACGACTCCGCAGCGTGCGCTAGACGCCCTCCGCCAGGGGATGCGCCTGCTGTCTTGGTCACCCTACTCATGCCGTCGGGCGGAGCTGGGCAATGGTCGCTCGCGCGAATTGATCATTCCATTCGGTGGCACGGGCTACATCATTCTCTTTGAGGTCGTCGGCGACGACGTCCTCGTCGGCGCGGTTCGTCACCAGCGCGAAGAAGACTACCGGCACTGAAGTAAAACAGCGCGAGCCAACGAGCGCCAGCGCGACGCGACGAAGCGGTGACATTTGTCGCTGAACGGCCAGGATCGGCCGTCTGTTGCGGTCCGCTTCGAGGGCATTTCCTCGGTGCACGGCCGCGTCATCGAGTTGCGGTCGTCGGCACTGCGCCAGGTACGCTCTTGCTCACTGGCACTAAGCGCTGAGTGGCCCCCTTTTCTTCAACGGCGAGCCCAACCGCCCAGAGGCGGGCGGCCGCCGCGAAGATCGATGGGCCCGCCAGCGTGCCACCGTCTTGGGCCAAGCGCACCCATGCCAGCGTGTCGTGGTGGCTGCCGGGCAGCAAGTCGCGCGATCGTTCGGACACCAACCACGTATGCAATCTGGCGTACTGCTGAGGATGCTGCTGCCGTGCCCAGGCGAGGCCGACCAAGTCGCCGTATCCCTCCTCGCGGCGGGCCGCCTTCATGCTCACGTAGGCGGTGCGCAAATCGGAGCTCAGCTCTGCCGGCGCCGTGGCGTTGAAGCCGGCGGGCACACCGTTCCAGGCGCCGTCGAGGAAGCGCCGGCAATGGCCCAACTCATGCGCGGCCATGAGTTCGAGCGTGGCGTCGAGAAGGTCCGGGTCGACGCGCTCGAGCGTGGCCTGTGCTTCCGCGTTGCCTCGCATCGAGAGCACGAGCTTGCAACGGCCGTCCACGAAGGCCAGCGCCAGGGGCGCGGCGCCTGGGCTGGCCTGAGGCTGCACGACGATGTCCAGCGGTAGGTTCTCATGCCTGGCGAAGGAAATGACGGGCCAGGCGCCGCGCAGCCACTGCATTTCGGTTGGCGTTAGGTCGGACGCGAGGCATGCTGGCAAAGCCAGCAGCGCTGCAGCGAACACGGAGATGGGTTTCCACACGAGAAGAATCCTGATGCAGGAGTCTTCGTCGTGCGCTTGGCAAGACTTGAGCCGTTCGGCATAGTGTGAACAGTGAGCGTGTTTTGTTGCCGATCTGGAGCCTCACCGTACGGCATGCGGCCGTGGGCGCGGGCCGCACCAGCGCCCTCATCTGCTTGAAATCCGCGGCACAGTCCAGTTCATTGGCGCTGGGTCATCTCGGTCTGTTGGATCGGTAGCTGATCGTGAGATCGACTCGAACGTCTGTTGTGCGATGTTGGAGGCTGCTGCGTGGACTTCGCCTTTGGGTCGTGTTCCGACAGCCACCCCTGTCAGCGTGGGAGCGACAACGCAGGAAGGGCTGCCGTGTCATGAGGCGTCGCGCGCAGGCGAGGCGCCAAACACCAGCAGCAGGTTGTTGGCCGGCATGGGCACCTGCTCGCGCAAGCCCAGGCCCACCGCGTCGGCCGCAGCCACGACATCAGCCAGTCGGCGCAGACCCCAGCGCGCATCGCGAGCGCGCAGGTCGGCATCGAAGGCCAGGTTGCTGGGTGCCGTGGGCGCGCCATCGACAAGGCAAGGCCCGTACAGCAGCAACAGGCCGCTGTTTGCCAGATGCTGCGCGGCACCTCGCATCAGCGCAGCGCAGTTGGCCCAGGGCGCGATGTGCAGCAGGTTCGCGCAGAACACGGCGTCCACTCGGGCGGGCACGCCAGGCCACTGCGGCGCCATCACGTCGATGTGCAAGGGCGGTGCGACATTCGCACGGCCGCTGCACCAGGCGCTGATCGACGCCAGCGCACCCTCGTCGCCATCGCTCGGGTGCCAGCGCCAACCGGGCAGGGCGCTGGCCAGAAAGGCCGCGTGCTGGCCGCTGCCGCTCGCGATCTCAAGGGCGCTGCCCTCGGCAGGCAGCAGGCGCCGCAACTCGGCGGCGATGGCCTCGCGGTTGCGCTCGGCGGCGGGGCTGTGGCGGCGGGGGTCGATGTTCACCGCGCCATTGTGCGGCGCGGTCAGGCCCGCCGCCGTGTCGGGCTTGAGGTTGGCCGCGCGCCTGGCAGGGTTCACGCCAATGTGTCCGCCCGGCCGCGCCGGCACCATGCGCCCTCCCCAATCTGCAGGAGCTTCGATGATGCCGATCAAAAAAATGGCCCAGGGCGTTTCGGTCCTGGTGTTGTCGCTGGCAGCGCTGTCGGCCACGGCGCAGCAACGCCCACCCTACGGCGCGGGCATCAACCTCGAGACGGCCAAGAAGGTCGGCGCAGCGGCCGTGGCCGAGGCGCGCAAGAACAACTGGAATGTGGCCATCGCCATCGTCGACAACCACGGCATGTTGGTTTACTACGAGATGCTCGACGACACGCAAACGGCCAGCGCCATCATCGCGCTGGAGAAGGCGCGCACCTCGGCCACCTACCGACGTCCGACCAAGGAACTCGAAGACGGCATCGCCGGTGGTCGCGTTGCCATCCTGGGCCTGCCCGGCGCCACGCCGATCGAAGGCGGCCTGCCCATCGTCGTTGGCGGCAAGATGATCGGCGCCGTCGGCATCAGCGGTGTCACGTCACAGCAGGACGGCGTTGTCGCCAAAGCCGGTGTCGAAGCGCTGAAGTAGCGCAGCGCACGAACGAAGGCTGGCGCCCGCCAAGGTGCGGCGTAGTGCGCCAGCGCTATCCAGCGAACGCCGCGGATCCGGCTCCGCCGGTCCGCTGGCGTGCCCCCTGGCGGGGGAGCGGCGAAGCCGCAACGGGGGTGGTCGTGATTACTCCACCTTGCCAATCCTGCGCACGGCGTCGGTCATCAGCTTGGCGTCGGCGTCCCAGTAGGTCTGGAACTCGGGCGCGTCAAGGTACTCGATCGGGCTGCCCGCGCGGGTGATGGTCTGCACCACGGCCGGGTCGGCTGCGGCCTTGCGGGCGGCGGCGCGCAGCTTCTGCACGATGGCCTCGGGTGTGCCGGCCGGCACAAACAAGGCCGACCATTGTGCGAACTGCACCGCTTGGCCCAGCTGCTTCAGGCTCGGCACTTCGGGCATGGAACTGAGCGGCTTGTCGCCCCAGTGCGCCAGCGCACGCAGCTTGCCGGCCTTGATCTGCGCCAGCACGCTGGCCGGCCCAGTGGAGAGCGCGTCAACCTGGCCGCCCAGCAGGGCCAGCACGGCGGGGCCGGCACCGGTGTAGGGGATGTGGGTCACGCTGATACCGGCGCTGGCCTTGAGCATCTCCATCGGCACGTGCATGGTGCCGTAGTTGCCCGAGCTGCCGTAGTTGTACTTGCCCGGCTTGGCCTTCAAGTCAGCCACAAACTCGGCCAGGGTCTTCCACGGTGCCTCGGCACGCACCACCAGCACCGTCGGGTCAGCGGTGAAGCGCGCGATGGGCTTGAACTGGTCGAGCGTGAACTGCGGCTTGCGGCCGAGGATCTTGTCGGCCTCGGGCAGGATGGAGATCGACGACAGGCTCATCAGCAGGGTGTAGCCGTCGCCTGCCGCGCGCGCCGCCGCGCCCATGCCGGTGGCGCCGCCGGCACCCGCGCGGTTCTCCACCACCACGGGCTGCCCGAGTTCACGCGCCAGGGCTTCGGCCACCGGGCGGGCCACGGTGTCGGCCACACCGCCGGGCGGGAAGGGCACGATCATGGTGATCGGCTTGTCGGGGTAGTTGGCTTGTGCGAGGGCGCTGCCGGCGAATGCCAGCGCCGCCAGCAGGGCGGCGGTGAGTGTGCTGCGAAGTGGGGTCATGCGCCCTCCAGAACAAAGCGGTTTTGCAGGGTGCCGATGCCGTCGATCTCGATGCGCACCACGTCACCATGTTGCAGCCAGCGCGGCGGCTTCATGCCCATGCCCACGCCGGCGGCGGTGCCGGTGGCGATGATGTCGCCCGGCAGCAGGGTGATGCCGCGCGAGCAGGTCTCGATCAGGGTCGGGATGTCGAAGATCAAATCGCTGGTGCGCGCGTCCTGGCGCAACTCGGCGCTGCCGCCCTGCGGCGTGACCCAGCAGCGCACGCGGGTGTCGTTGCCGTCGAGCTCGTCGGCCGTCACCAGCCACGGCCCCATCGGGCAGAAGGTGTCGAAGCTCTTGCCGAGGTCCCACTGGGCGTGGCGCATTTGCACGTCGCGCGCCGTCACGTCGTTGATGATGGTGTAGCCGTACACATGCTGCATCGCGTCGGCGCGGGCGATGTTCTTGCCGCCCTGGCCGATGACCACCGTCAGCTCGGCCTCGTAGTCGATTTGCGTCGACACCGCCGCGCCGGGCAGGTGCACGTCGGCGCCGGGGCCGACCACGGTTTCGGGCGCCTTGGTGAAGACGATAGGCCAGGCCTGCGGGTCGGCGGCGTTGTCCTTGAACACCGTCTCGCGCAGCTCCTTGGCATGGGCGTGGTAGTTGCGACCGACGCACCACAGGTTGCGCCGCGGCTGCGGCTGCGGCGCGATCAGCGTGGGGTCGGCCAGCGCGACACGGCCGTTGATGGGCGGCAGCGCCGCGCTGCCGCGCTCGATCAACGCCAGCGCACCGCGGGTGCCGTCGATGTCGAACAGCTCGATGTGCGAAGCATCGCTGCTGAGCCGGCCGACACGGCGATGGCCTTGGTGGAGGAGGGTGGCCAGGCGCATGGAAAGGGGCTCCGAGAAAGACTGAACCAAATGCTACCATTTGCGCCCATGGACGCGACCACCAAGCTCAGGGAGTCGATTCTCGCCAAGCTGCGTGCGCGCACCTGGCGGGCCGGCCAGCAGCTACCGACGGAACGCGCGCTGGGCGAACAGTTCGGGCTCAGCCGCTCGACCGTGCGCCGCGTGCTGCAAGACTTCAAGCGCAAGCAACTCATCACCCAGACCGTCGGCAGCGGCACCTATGTGGCCGAGCAGGTGCACGAGGCCCTGGCCGAGCTGGCGCCACGCAGCGCGGCACATGCTGTCAGCCCGGCCGACCTGATGAGCGCGCGCCTGCTGCTCGAGCCGGCGCTGATCGAGGCCGTCATCGGCAATGCCACCACGGCCGACTTCGCGCGCATGGACGAGTGCAACGCCAAGGCTGAAGCGGCCGCCACACTGGAAGACTTCGAGCATTGGGACGGCCAGTTGCACGAGGCGATTGCCGCGGCAGCGCACAACGCCTTCATTGCCGGCGTGTTCAGGCTGATGAGCGAAGTGCGCACCCACGGCGAGTGGGGCATGCTCAAGCGCCGCAGCGCCACGCCGGCGCGCCGGCTCGAGTACCAGCAGGAGCATCGCGCCCTGGTGGCGGCGCTGAAGGACCGCGACGTCGAGCGTGCCCGTGCGTTGTGCCTGGCCCACCTGCAGCATGTGCGCAGCAACATGCTCGGCCCAGCATAAACGCCAGGGTCTGCCACATTGACCCTGCACCAGCGCGCGGCTACAGTGGGCCGCTCTGGCTACCACAGCGTACCAATGTGAACCAATTGACGACGGAGCCTCCGATGACACCTGCCCCCACCCGATCCTTGCGTCGCCTGCTGGTGGCCGCGCTGGGGCTGGCTTGCGCCGGAGCTGTCGCCCCTGCACTGGCGCAGGACTACCCGGCCCGGCCGGTGCGCATCATCGTGCCCTTCGCCCCCGGCGGTTCGGCCGATGTATTCGGCCGCTTTCTGGCGCAGCGCCTGCAGGAGTCGATGGGTCAGACCTTCGTCATCGACAACCGGCCCGGCGCCGGCTCCGTGATCGGCACCGACGCCGTGGCCAAGGCCGCGCCCGACGGCTACACGCTGCTGCTGATGTCGAACACGCATACCGTCAACGAATCGCTGATCCCGACCAAGCCCTTCGTGCTGATGCGCGATTTCGTGCCGATCGCGCCGCTCAACTACTCCGACCTCGTGCTGGTGGGCAAGGCCACGCTTGCGCAGAGCACGCTGCCCGATCTGATCAAGGCCGCCAAGGCCAAACCGGGCGGCATGTCTTACGCATCGTCGGGCCCGGGCACGCCGTACCACATGGCCGGCGAGTTGTTCAAGGCGATGGCCGGTGTGTCCATCGTGCACATCCCCTACCGCGGCAGCGCCGGCGCGCGCACCGATGTGCTCGGCGGCCAGATCGAGATGATGTTCGACGCCATCCCGACGATGACGGAGCACATCAAGGCCGGCAAGGTGAAGGTCTTGGCCACCACTGGCAAGCTGCGCTCCGCCGTGCTGCCCGAGGTGCCG
>JANNGJ010000362.1:0-21483 GCA_031403815.1 Burkholderiales bacterium
CGTCGGCCCGGTGCGCTGGCTGCTGCCACGCGCGCCGGTGCGCCCCGTGACCTTGAACAACGGCTACCGCATGCGGGCGTGGTACGACATCCTCGGCACCGAGCTTGAGCGTGCGCAGGGGACACCGCGCGAGGACGCCGCCGGCCTGCGTGAAGGCTTTGCGCAAGTTCACGCCCTGCTCGACCGCGAAGTGGCGCACGGCGTGCCGGCCGAGCGCATCGTGCTTGCAGGGTTCTCGCAGGGCTGCGCCATGACTCTGGGCGCTGGGCTGCGCTACGGCCAGCGGCTGGCGGGTTTGGCCGGGCTGTCGGGCTACTTGCCGCTGGCGGCGAGCACTGCAGCTGAGAGCCATGCCGCCAACGCGGCGGTGCCCATCTTCCTGGGCCATGGCACGCGCGACGCCGTGGTGCCGCACGCGCGCGGCGCCGGCTCGCGCGACGCGCTGATTGCCCTCGGCCATCGCCCCGCATGGCACGAGTACCCGATGGAGCACTCGGTCAGCCGCGAAGAGATCGCTGACCTTGAGCGCTGGTTGCTGACTGTGCTCGGCTGAGCGCCCTGCGCCTCAGGCAGCCACGGACACCACCACCGCCCGCACCCTGATCGCCGGCCGCGCGGTGCGCGGTTTCGGCGATGGTTCGGTGGCCGTCTTGCTGCCGGCCTACCTGCTGGCGCTGGGTCACGGCAGCCTGGCCGTCGGCGTGCTCAGCACCGTCACCCTGCTCGGGTCGGCCCTGGCCACCCTGGCCGTCGGCACCTGGGGCCACCGTGCGGCAGCGCGCACCCTGCTGCTCGGCGCGGCCCTGCTGATGGCGGCCACAGGCCTGGCCTTTGCGGGCCTGAGCGCCTTTGCGCCCCTGCTCCTGGTGGCCTTTCTCGGCACCCTCAACCCGGGCGCGGGCGACGTCAGCGTGTTCCTGCCCCTGGAGCACGCGCGACTGGCCAGCCTGTCACGCAGCAGCGACGAGCGCACGACCCTGTTCGCCCGCTACAGCCTGGCGGGCTCCTTGAGTGCTGCGTTCGGCGCTCTGGCGGTCGGCCTGCCGGCCTGGCTGGCGCAGCATGCGGGCTGGGCCCTGGTGGATGCACTGCGCGCGATGTTCTTGCTCTACGCCGGGGTCGGCGTGTTGATCTGGTTGCTCTACCGACGCCTGCCCTTGCCCATCGCGGGCAGCGCGCCGGGTGCAGCACCCGCACCCCTCGGCCCCTCGCGCGGCGTGGTGGTCAAGCTGGCCGGCCTGTTCTCGCTCGACGCCTTTGCCGGCGGCCTGGTGTTGAACAGCCTGGTCTCGTTGTGGTTGCTGCAGCGTTTTGGCCTCAGCCTGACCGCGGCAGGCGCCTTCTTCTTCTGGAGCGGTCTGCTCAGCGCAGTGTCGCAACTGGTGGCCCCGTGGCTGGCGCGGCGCATCGGCCTGCTCAACACCATGGTCTTCACCCACATCCCCGCCAACCTGTGCCTGATTGCTGCCGCCCTCGCGCCGAACCTGCCGCTGGCACTCGGCCTGTTGCTGGTGCGCGCACTGCTGTCGCAGATGGACGTGCCGACACGCACCGCCTATGTGATGAGCGTGGTCACGCCGCCGGAACGCGCGGCCGCTGCCAGCTTCACCACCGTGCCGCGCAGCCTGGCCGCGGCCGCCAGCCCGGCCCTGGCCGGCGCGATGTTCGCTGCCGGCTGGCTGGCCGCGCCCTTGCTGTTGTGCGGCGTCCTCAAGATCGCCTATGACCTGACGCTGTGGCGCGCCTGTCGTGGCCATCCCCTGCACGCCGACGACTAGGGCCTGACCGTGGCGGCGGCGTGGCTGTACCCTTGGGGCCCGCCTCGAAAACCTCACACCCGCCATGTTCGGTAAAAACAAACCCGTTGTGTTCGAGCGCTACGGCAAGCGCAGATCACCCTGGCGCCTGCCGCGCTGGCTGGTGCTGTTGCTGCTCGGGGCCGCCGCCGGGGCGGGTGGCCTGTACTACGTTCAAGAGCGGCACCTGCCGCCGCGGCTGTCGGCTGACGCGTCAACCCAGTTGCGGGGTGACTTCGAGCGCGCCGAGGCTGAACGCGTGCGCCTGCAGGCGCAACTCGACGCGACGACTCAACAACTCGACGCGGCGCTGGCCGAGAAAAAGCGCCAGGACGCCGAGCTGTCGGCGCCACGCGCGGCGACGCGGCGCCTGCAAGACGAGCTGAACGCCGTCATCGCCGCCCTGCCGCCCGACCCGCGTGGCGGCGCGGTGGAAGTGCGCGCCGGCCGCTTCATGGCCAACCGCGGCGCCCTGGCCTACGACCTGGTTCTCACCCGCGAACGCAATCCGGCGCAGGCGCTGGCGGGCACCCTGCAACTCAGCGTGTTGGGCAACAGCGCGCGTGGCAGCGACGCGACCATTGAGCTCAAGCCGGAGTCGGTGTCCATTGGCAGCCAGCAGGTGCTGCGCGGCAGCCTGCCGCTGCCCGACGGCTTCAAGCCGCGCCAGGTCACGGTCCAGGTGCTGGACAAACCCGGCGGCAAAGCGCTGGGCATGCGCGTGATGTTGGTGCGCTGACGCGGGCGCGCCGCGCGCCTGGCGCTCAGGCGCGCTCGGTTTCGGTCAGTTGCGCTGCGGCGCCCGGCTGCCGGAGCCACCGGGCGAACCCCGCGCGGTGCTGATGCGCGCGTTCCAGACCTTGAAGGCGTTCGGAGTGAGTTCACGCTTGAGCAGTTGCACCACCTGGCCGTGCGAGAGGCCGCACTCGCGCAGCACGATGTTGAAGGGCGGGCGGTCGTCCCACGCCACCTCGATGGCGCGGGCAACCTGGGCGGGCGTGAGGGGCGGAACGGTTTTGGCCATGGGCTGATTCTCCGCCACCTCAGCGCGCGCCGAAGGACGCGCCCTTGAACAAGTCCTTGAACTCGCGCGGCTGCGAGCGCCAGTACTGCGGCGGCGCGCTCACTTGCGCGCCGAGCTGGGCCGCGGCATGCCAGGGCCAATGCGGGTCGTAGAGCATGGCGCGCGCCAGCCCGATGGCATCGGCCTGGCCTGTGGCGATGATGGCCTCGGCCTGCGCTGGCTCGGTGATCAAGCCCACGGCGATGGTCGGCAGCCCAACTTCGGCCTTCACGCGCTGCGCAAACGGCACCTGGTAGCCGGGGCCGAGCGTGATGGCCTGCTGCGACGACACGCCGCCGCTGGACACATGCAGCGCCGCGCAGCCGCGCGCCTTGAGTGCATGCGACAGCGCCAGCGTGCCCTCGATGTCCCAGCCGCCGGGGACCCAGTCCGTCGCCGAAACGCGCACCCACACCGGCCGGTCGGCGGCAAACGCTTCGCGCACGTCCTCGAACACTTCGAGTGGAAAACGCATGCGATTGGCCAGACTGCCGCCGTAAGCATCGGCGCGCTTGTTCGCGATGGGGGAGAGGAACTGGTGCAACAGGTAGCCATGGGCGGCATGGATCTCCAGCCCGTCCAGGCCCAGTCGGGCGGCGCGGCGCGCGGCCTTGGCAAACTCGGCGCGCACGCGCTTCAGGCCCTCCAGATCGAGCGCCGTCGGCGCGTCTTCGGTGGCGCCGTGCGGCACCGCCGAAGGCGCCACCGCTTGCCATGCGCCTGGCTCGTGCGCGCGAATCTGCTGGCCGCCTGCCCAGGGCGCGCGCGTCGAGGCCTTGCGCCCGGCATGCGCGAGTTGCATGCCGATCTTTATCGGCGAGTGTGCCCGCAGCACCGCCAGCACACGCGCCAGGCCGGCCTCGTTCGCGTCGGAGTACAGGCCCAGGTCGGCGGGTGAAATGCGGGCCTCGGCCGACACAGCCGTCGCTTCCAGAATCAGCAGCCCGGCGCCCGACAGCGCCAACTGCCCGAGATGAATCAGGTGCCAGTCTCCGGGCGTGCCCTCGCTGGCCGAGTACTGGCACATCGGCGCGATGACGATGCGGTTGTCGAGTTGCAGCGGGCCGATCTGCAGCGGCGTGAAGAGCGCGCTCAAAGGCCTGGCTCCTGCACCAGCGACGCGATCGCAGCCTCGACCCCATGGCGACCGTGCGCGACGCCCTGCACCTGCAGCGCGGCTTGCACGCCGGCCAGGCAGCCCAGGATCATGGCCTCGTTCATGTCACCCAGGTGGCCGATGCGAAAGACGCGACCCGCCAACGGCCCCAGGCCACCGGCAATGGCCACCTGAAAACGCTCGCGCGCCACCGTGCGCAGGGCTTCAGGGTCGATGCCGGGTGAAACCTCGATGGCCGTCACCGACACCGAGCGTGCCGTGGGCACTTGGGTGAACAGGCGCAGTGAGCCACCCTCGGCCCAGGCCCCCACCGCGGCGTGCACCGCGCGCGCCAGCCGCGCATGACGCGCATGCACCACCGCCAGGCCTTCCTGCTCGATCAAGCCGAGCGCCGCCTCCAGGCCGGCCAGGTGCGCCAGCGGCGGCGTGCCGCAGAACTTGAGGTAGCTGTGCGCGCCGCGGCGCCGATGCCAGTCCCAATAGAAGCGCGGCACCGGCGTGTCGCGCGCCACCGCCATCGCCGGTTCATCGGCGGCGACGAAGGCCATGCCCGGGGGCAGCATCAGGCCCTTCTGCGAAGCCCCCATCACCACGTTGACGCCCAGTGCATCCATCTCGAAAGGTGCAGCGGCCAGCGAGGCCACGACATCGACGACGAAGAGCGCCGGGTGCGCCGCGGCATCGAGAGCCCGGCGCAGCGCCGCCATGTCGCTGGTGGTGCCGCTGGCGGTGTCGGTGTGCACCGCGAACACGGCCACGATGCGCTGCTGCGTGTCGGCCCGCAATGCCGCTTCCGCGGCGGCCGCGTCGATCGGATGGCCCTCGACGTAAGGCGTGCGCAGCGCCACCCCGCCATAGGCCTCGACTTGCTCGGCCCAGTTGTCGGAGAAGTGCCCCGTGCCTGGCACCAGCACCTGGGTGCCCGGGCCGACCAGATTGGCGATCACCGCCTCCCAGCCGCCGTGGCCGTTGGCGGCGTAGAAGAACACCTCGGCACGCTCGGTGCGCAGCAGCCGCTGCATACCGGACTCGCAGGCTGCGACCAGCGCGGGCACGCGCGGATCGGCCAGGTCCGTGGGTTGGCGCGACATCGCCGCGATCACCGCGTCGGGCACGCGGGTGGGGCCGGGGGAGTGCAGGAAGCGGTGGCCGGGGATGCGGGAGGTGGGGTTCATGGTCGGAGATGGTAGCCAGCGCCTGCGGCAGGCCGGGGGTGCCTTACACCCGCACGGCGCGATGCTTCACCCTGTGCGGTCCGACGGGGCCCGGCGCCGGCACCGCACTGACGATCCAGCCTTCGAGCGGATCCACGTTCGCAGGCAGGCCGTAACCTGGCTGCTGCGCCGCCCACCCCGCCTGCATCAGGCAGAGCACGGCATCGAGCCGGTCGCCGCTGGCGTCGGCCACCAGGGCGTCGCGCTGGGCGTGCGTGAGGCGCAGGCGCAAGCCCAGGCGGGTGCGGCCTTGCTCGATGGCATCGACGATGTCCTTGCGCGCAATCAGGCGCTCGGGCGTTTGCTGGGCCTTGTTGTCGCTCTTGTAGGAGCGGCGCTGAATCAGTTCGCGCGCCAGCAGGCCGGGGTAGGCCTCGAGCGCCACGCGCGCGGCATCGCCGGCGTGCAGCGCTGGCAAGTGCACGCCGGCGGCGATCAGGCGCGGCACGCCGGCGTGCAGCATGAAGGCCACTGGCGGATTGACCCACTTCATCGACGGGCTGGAGCCCGCCGGGCCGTCGCACGCGCGGTGGGCGAACTTGCCGCCCGCCGGCCGCGCGGCGCAGAAGGCCGCGAAGGCGTCGCGGATCTGCGGTCGCTCGAGTGCGGCGTAGTACTGCATCAGTGCCAGCCAGTCGCGCGGCCAACCCAGCTTCTCGACCAGCTCGCGCGGCAAGCCGAAGGGCAGGTCGAAAGCGCCGACCCAGGGGCCGGGCTCGCGCAGCAGCGCCTCGAAGGCGGCGAAGCTGGGCAGCGCGTCAACCCGCAGCAAGGACACCCGCGCGCCCTGCACGCTGCCGCGGGCGACCATGATGGGTTTTCTGCTGGTTGGTGCGCTGGTGAAGTCAACGCCGATGAGGTGCTGAAGAGGGAATGCAACTGCCTGTGAAGCCATGCACGGATTGTGCGGGTCGCGCCTCGGCACAATGGCTGTATGACCTTTTTGAAGCAGCACTGGAAGGTGGCGCTCACCGTCGTAGCCATCGCGCTGGCCGCGGCGGCCCTGGCCTTCCAGCTTGCATTGCAGCGCCTGCACAGCGGCATTGAAGCCGCCCTCGGCCCGCGCGCGACGCTGCAGTCCGTGGCCCTCGGCTGGGGGAGCGTGGAGTTGCGCGGGCTGCGTGTGCGCGCGGCGTCTGGCCAGGGCAACCCCGGCGGGCGCTGGCCGGCCGCGGACGAGTTGGTGGCCGAGCGCATTCGCGTGGTGCCGGCGGTCTCGAGCCTGTGGCACAGCGGCTGGCGCGTGGCCAGCATCAGCGTCGAGGGTGCCAGCCTGTCGCTGCTGCGCACGCGCGAGGGCAAGCTGCGCGTGCTGCCCAGCCTGCTCGAAGCCGAGCGCCCTGCCCCGCTTGACCAAGCGGCTGGAGCCCCACAGGCGCCAACGCTGCACATCGGCGAATTGCGCCTGCGCGATGTGGTGGTGGACTTTTATGACGCGTCGGTTGCTGGCGCGCGCGGCGGGCCGCACCGTGTGCGCCTGGATGCGCTGAGTGCCGATGTCGGCCCGCTGGCACTGCCTGCACTGGACGAGCGCGCCGCGGTGTCGCTGCAGGCCACGCTGAAGGGGCCGCAGCGTCAGGGCACGCTCGCGCTGCAAGGCCACGTCACGCCCGCCACCCGCGACGCCGAGTTGGCGCTGAAGATCAAGGGCCTGGATCTGGTGGCCCTGCAACCCTACCTGCTGCGCGCCAACGAGGCCAGCGTCAAGCGCGGCATGCTGGACCTGGCCCTCGATGCCAGCGTGAAGGGCCAGCGCCTGAATGCGCCGGGCCGCCTGACGCTGACGGACCTGGAACTCAGCAGTGGCGGCAGCGCCCTCGGCACCTTTGCTGGCGTGCCGCGCCAGGCGGTGCTGGCCGCGCTGGGCCGCGACGGCCGCATCGAGCTGGCCTTTGCGCTGGAAGGCCGGCTCGACGATCCGAAGTTCTCGCTCAACGAGCTGTTCGCGGCGCGCTTTGCCGTGGGGCTGGCCGAGAAACTCGGCGTCAGCCTGGGCGGCGTGGTGGAAGGCGTGGGCAGCGTGATCAAGGGGTTGTTCGGCCGCTGAGCGTTCAGCGCGGCGGCGCGCTGCGTTCGCCCCACAGGCGCCGCCACAACCACGGCAGCGCGCGCTGGAAGTCGAACTGGGGCGAGATCTGCATCGGTGCGGCCAGGGGCTGTACCTCGCTTCGGCGCGTGGCCACCGCGAAGGTGAAGGTGTAGGTGGGCTCCTGGCCCATGCGCAGGTCGCTGATGAGCACTTGTGGCCCGTCCTGCCGCACGCGGTAGAAGCCTTTGCTGAAGGCCTGCAGGCGGCGCACGTCCTCCTGGCCTTGCAGCGCGCTGGCCAGAGCGTTGCCGCGGTCAAAGCGGTCGAAGTCGATGCGCGGGTCGGCATCGAGCAGCGAGTGGAAGCCCTCCAGGTACTCGTCGCCGGCAATCACCACCACGCGCCACAACAGGCTGTTGAAGGCCGTGGGCATGACCAGCACGCGCTCCGCGGCAATGCCCTGGGCCGCGAGGGCAACCGTCGCGGCGCGGGTAGCGATCTGTTGTGCGGCCACGCCCCACGCAAGGTAGGCACAACTGAGCACCAGGCCCGCGGTGTTCGCGCGCAGGCTGCGCGGGCTGCCGCGACCGGCCAAGGCCCAGGCGGTGCCGAGCAGCAAGGGCAATGTGTAGAGCGGATCGATGATGAAGACGCTGGCCACAGCGAAGGGGTGGTCCGAGAAGGGCAGCGCCAGCTGGGTGCCGTAGACCGTCATGGCGTCGAGCAGCGGGTGCGTCACCAGGGCCAGCCACAGCGCCAGCCACCATCGCCGCCAGTGCGCCCAATCGCCGTGCAGGCGCGCCACTGCTGCAGCCAACGGCAGCGAGAACAGCGTCAGCCAGAACGGGGCGTGTGTCTCGGCCCGGTGCAACACCATGTTGCGGATCGGGTTGCCGTGGTCGATGAAGACGTCGATGTCGGGCATGGTGCCGGCCACCGCACCCCACAAAGCGGCCTTCCACACCGCCGTGCGCCGACCCATCGTGGCCACGCCAACAGCAGCCCCCAGAGCGATTTGTGAAACGCTGTCCATAAGGACGAATTGTCTCGGGCCGCGAATCGCCTTCAGCGCATGGGGCTGTTGGCGCCGATCGGTCGCGCCACGCCAGCACTTCGACGAGCAGAGCAACGACGATTGTCGTGCGGCACAAGCGCCTCAATGGGCGCTTGCCAAGGCCATGACACCAGCCGCCATGCAGGCCGCACCAATGAGGCGCAGACCGCGGTCGCTCTCACCCAGCAGGCGCCCGCCGATCAGGGCCGCGAACAACATCGACACCTCGCGCGCCGGCGCCACATGCGACAAGGGTGCCATCTGCACGGCGTACAGCACCAAGATATAAGCCAGCGGACCGAGTGTGGCCACCACCAGAGCGTGGCGCCATTGGCTGCGCAGCGCGCTCTGCAGGCCCGGCACATCGCGCAACGAGGACGGCAGGAGCAAAGGCACCCGCAGCAGGTTGCCAACGTAGTCGACCACCACCGGGCCGATCAGGAGGACCTTGACCGCATAGCCATCGATCACGGTGTAGCCCGCAATGAGCGTGCCCGTGAGCACGCCCCAGCGCACACCCGCCATGACGCGCTGGTGTGCAACGGCGTCCTGCGAGCCACGCCAGAGCGCGGGCCCGCCGGCGATCAGGAACACGCCGCCACACACCGCCAGCACCCCGACACTGCCCAGCGCGGTCAGTCGCTCGCCGAGAAAGAAGATGGCGCCGACAGCGGCCAGCAGCGGGCCGCTGCCGCGCGCCACGGGGTAGACGACGGTCAGGTCGGACTTGCGGTAGCCGGTGAGCAGGACCGTGAAATACAGCACGTGCACCAGCGCGCTGAGTGCGAGCACGGCCCACTCGAGCCAGCCCCAACGCAGCGAATCGAGCAAACCGAACCACAAGGCCGCCGGCGCCCACAGTACACAGGTCATGACCACCGTGATCAGGGCAAAGTGGTGGTTGCCGCCGGCTTTCTTGGCCACCACGTTCCACAGCGCATGCAGGAGCGCTGCAGTCAGCACCAACAACAGGGCGTTCAAGGGCATGCCTGCAATTGTCCCTTCAAGGCTCAGCGCTACAGTCGCGGCCGAGAACAACCGTGGAGCCGATGGCATGAACCCAGTCTTGGTCGAAGCGTGGCGCGGCGCCGCGGTGGAGTCCTTCCACCGCGGCGCGGTGGCTGTGGTGGACGCCGACGGCGCCCTGGTCGCTTCGCTGGGCGACATTGATCGCCCCGTCTTTCCGCGTTCGGCGATCAAGCTGCTGCAGGCCCTGCCGCTGGTGGAGAGCGGTGCCGCCGACCGCTTTGGTCTGGGCGATGAAGAACTGGCGCTTGCCTGTGCCTCGCACGGCGGCGAACCCGCTCATGTGCGCACCGCCGCCGCGGCCCTGGCCAAGGCGGGCCTCGACGCGGCGGTGCTCGAGTGCGGCGCCCATTGGCCGTATCACGAGCCCGCCGTGCATGCGCTGGCTGCCGCCGGCGCCGCCCCGACGGCGCTGCACAACAACTGCTCCGGCAAGCACGCCGGCTTCGTCTGCCTGGGCTGCGTGCTCGCAGGCGAGAAAGACCGCCGCAGCTTCCTGGCCGGCTATGTGCGCCCGGAGCATGCGGTGATGCGTGAGGTCAACGCGGCGGTGGCGCAAGTCACGGGCTACAACCTGGACCACACACCGCGTGGCACCGACGGTTGCTCGATCCCGACCTACGCCGTCCCGCTGCGTCACCTCGCGCACGGTTTTGCGCGCGCCGGCAGCGGCATCGGCCTGGCGCCCGCTCGCGCGGCCGCAGCTGCACGGTTGCGCCGCGCCGTGGCAAGAGCGCCCTTCATGGTCGGCGGCAGCGCGCGTTTCGACACCCAGGTGATGGAGGCACTGGGCGAGCGCGTGTTCTGCAAGGTGGGCGCCGAAGGCATGTACTGCGCCGCCCTGCCCGCGGCCGGGCTGGGCGTGGCCATCAAGGTCGACGACGGCAACACCTCGCGCGCCTGTGAAGTCGCCATGGCTGCGCTGATCGAAGCCTTTGTGCCACTGGACACGCCCGCCGAGCGCGCGCTGCTGGCCAGCCTGTCGAACCTGCAGTTGCGCAACTGGCGGGGGATCGATGTCGGTCGCTTGGCGGCGCATGCGGCCCTGCGACTGCTGGCACGCCCCGGAAACTCCAGCGCGGCGTGACACATTGCCGCCGGACGCGCTGCTGGCGAGGCCAGAATAGGTGCAATTGTTCAGCGTCATGAGCCCCATGCGACCCCCCTCCAAGTACAGCCCGACGCCGTCCGGGATGATGGAGTTCGAAGAGGTCTCCATCGATGAAGCGCGCGACGTGCTCGAAGCCCTGCCGTCCGACGTGGCGCGCGTGCTCGAAACGGTGCCAGGCTATTGGCAAAACAACCGCCGGCCGCCGCTGGCGACGGACCGCGCCCTCACAGGCCGGGCGATGGAGTGGCTGGGGCGTCTGCCTGAAGCCCTGCGCCCGAACCTGACGGTGTTGCGCTACCCCCGCATCGTGAACGTGGTCGCCGACGCTTGGCCCGTGGCCGAACGGCGCTCTGACCTGTTCGACCACCTGCTCAACGACCGGCGCGTCGGCCGGCGCGGCTTTCCAGTCGACATCGAGCGCGAGATCGCCGCACTTTGCCTGCACGCCAGCAGCCTGCCTTGAGCCCGACCTACCGACTGTTCGCCGGCAGCGCGCCGCTGCTGGTCAGTGTGCCGCACGCCGGGACCGCCCTGCCGCCGGCCCTGCGCGAGCGCCTGGTGCCGCGTGCGGCTGACGTCGAAGACACCGACTGGCACCTCGACCGGCTGTACGCTTTTGCACACGAACTCGGCGCCAGCCTGATCGTGCCGACCTACAGCCGCTACGTCATCGACCTGAACCGGCCGCCGGAAGACACGCCGATGTACCCGGGCGTGAACAACACGGGCTTGGTACCAACATGCTTCTTCACCGGCGACGCGCTGTACCGGGACGGTCAGGCGCCAGGTGCGCCTGAGACGGCCGCCCGCGTCGAAACCTACTGGCGGCCCTATCACGATGCGGTGGCAGCCGAGTTGGCGCGCCTGCGCGCCCTGCACGGGCATGCGGTGCTGTTCGATGCCCACAGCATCAAGTCAGAGCTGCCCTGGCTGTTTGAAGGCAGCTTGCCCCACTTGAACCTCGGCACGGCCAATGGCAGCAGCTGCGCGACGTCATTGGCTGAGGCCCTGGGCCGCGTGCTCGATCAACAAACTCGCCACACCCATGTGGTGGACGGCCGCTTCAAAGGCGGCCACATCACCCGTCGCTATGGCCAACCTGCTGAGCAGGTGCACGCGGTGCAACTCGAGATGTGCTGGCGTAGCTACCTCGATGAGGCCAGCCCGCAAACTTGGAACGCCACGCGCGCCGCCGAGGTTGCCCCCCTGCTGCGCGAATTGGTAGAGACCATGGTGGCGTGGCGACCGTGATGCAAGCGACGAGCACCCGGGTGATCGAGTCCAGCGACCCTCTGCACCCCCACGCTCTGCGCCTGTTGGCCGAAGCGGCTGTGGAAGCCCGGGCGCTGTACCCGGAGTTGTTCGGCGACGACAGCCCTGCCCCCACCAACCTGCCCTTGGGCGCGCGCGAGGTCTATCTGCTGGCTTGGCAGGAGGGCCGGGCCATCGGCTGCGGCGCCCTGCGCGAACACGATGCCTTCACCGGCGAGGTGCGGCGCATGTTCGTGACCCACGCCGCGCGCCGCGACGGCGTGGCACGCGCTCTGTTGTCGGCGCTGGAAAGCCAGGCCCAGGGTCTCGGCTACCACCGGCTGGTGCTCGAAACCGGCGCACGGCAGACGGCAGCGATCACGCTCTATCGCGGCTGCGGCTGGCGGCGGGTAGCCGCCTATGGGCCCTACGTGGGGGACCCGATGAGCGTGTGTCTGGGCAAGGCACTGTCACGCAGGCGCTGAAGCACGTCGGCCAGCGCGAAGATCAATAGCGCCCGCTGATCCCTGCCAGGCGCAGGTACCAGTTCGCAACCCAGGCCACGAAGCCGCGGCGCAGCGCGGCCGCCCAGCCCGGCGCCAGCGGCGGCGCGGTGACTTCGCGCGACACGCCGATGGCCTGCTCCAAGGCCGTGGCCACGGCGGCGCTGAATCCCGCATCGCGCACCACCACATTGGCCTCGAGGTTGAGCAACAAGGACAGCGGGTCAATGTTGGAGCTGCCCACCGTGGCCCACTCGTCATCCACCAGGGCCACCTTGGCATGCAGGAAGGCGGGCATGTACTCGTAGATGCGCACACCGTATGACAGCATCTCTGCATACAGCACGCTGGCGGCCAGGCCTGCGAATCGGTAGTCAAGTTTGCCCTGCAACAGCAGACGCACCTTGACACCGCGACGCGCCGCATCGCGCAGCGAGCGCAGGAAGGCACGGCCGGGATAGAAATAGGCCGAGACGAGGTCGATGCGCTCGCGCGCCTGGCGCAAGGCATCGACGTAGCTGCGCTCAATGGCGCGGCGCTGGCTCAGGTTGTCACGCACCAGGAAGGCCGCCCGCATGGGCCGCAAGGCTTCGCCGTCCGGATCACTGGGGACGCGGGTGATGCGCAGACGCCGCATGAACTTCTTCGCCCGCGCCACCGGCTCGGCACTGCGCGCCAGAGCCAGAACTTCATCGCGCCAGTCGCGCCCGAAGGCCGCGCGCGTCCACATCGCACGGGCGGTCTGGGCCACGGGCCCGACCACCGGACCGCGCAGGGCGACCGCGAAATCCAGCCGCGGCTCGGACGTCGCGCCGTGGTTCAAGTCGACGCGGTCATCGATGATATTGATGCCGCCGACGAAGGCCCGTTCGTTGTCAGTCGCCAGCAGCTTTTGGTGCAGCCTGCGCAGCTGGCCGGGCTGCAACCAGGCATACCAGCGGTCGAGCGGGCGGAACACCGCCAGGGCCACACCGCTGGCCTCGAACCAGCGCCGCAAGGTGGGCAGCGTGGCCATGGAACCAAAGCCATCGACGACCACGCGCACGCGCACACCCCGCTTTGCGGCAGCGATCAGCGCGTCGGCCATGGCACGGCTCGCAGCGTCATCGTGAAAGATGTAGGTTGCCAGCCAGACCTCATGCCGCGCTCGCGCGATGGCAGCATGCATGGCGGGGAACAATTGACCACCGCCGGTCAGCAGCGTGACCTCATTGCCGCCGCTATAGAGCGCTTCGCGCTGCGCGTACCAGGCACTCTCATGCCCGGCGCCAGACCTTGCCTCTGGCGCGTCGGGCGTCAGGGCCACTCGAGTTCGGCCACCAGCGGGAGGTGGTCGCTCATGCGCGCCCAGGTGGCGCCGCGCGGCACGAAAGTGGAGCGGCAGACCAGCACGCGGGTGTAGATCCTGTCGAGTGCAAACACCGGCACGCGCGACGGAAAGGTTGATCGACGCATGGCGCGCGGACGGTCGCCCAGGGCACGCGCCAGACCGATCTCGGCCATCGGGTCGTCGAGCTTCTCGCCCCAATCATTGAAGTCGCCCGCAACCACCAAAGCGGCGCCGGGCGGTACCTCGGTGGCAATGAAGTCAGCCAGGCGCTGGATCTGGCGCACCCGGCCGGCGTGCATCAGGCCCAGGTGGGCCACGACCACGTGCACCGTGCGGTCTTGCCACTGCACCGGCGCGTGCAACAGGCCACGCTGCTCGAAGCGGTGGTCGCTGACATCGTGGTGGCCGATGTCGCCGATCGGCCAGCGCGACAGCAGGGCGTTGCCGTGCTCGCCGTGGCGTGTGACGGCATTCGTGCGGTAGGCCGCGTCGTAGCCCTCGGGCGCCAGGAACTCGGCCTGACCCTCAGCCGGCCAGCCGAACGAGGTGCGATCGAACTGGCGCGCGTCGCGGCTGTGGTGCAGGCGCACTTCCTGCAGGCAGACGATGTCGGCATCAAGGGCCTCAATGCCCAGGCCCAGGTTGTGGATCTCCAGGCGCTTGCGCAGACCGACGCCGCGCACACCCTTGTGGATGTTGTAGGTGGCCACACGCAAACGCTCGTGCAGGCCGGTGTGCGGCGGCAGAATGCTGGACTGCAGCGGGTTCACGGCGCAGCCAGGAAACGCGGCAGCTGCAGTACGGCTTCGGCGTTGCTCGGCGAGAAGCAGCGATCGGCAGCCTCGCGCCAAGGCAGCCACTCGTAGCGCAGATGCTCACGCGGGCTCAGCGTCACCGCCGTGCCGGCCGGCACCGTGAGGCCGAACACATGCTCGGTGTTGTGGGTCACGCCCGGCGCATAGCGATGGCGCCAGACCGGGTAGATTTCGTAAAGGTTGGCCAACTGCCAATCGCGCAGCGCCGTCAGCGGCACCGCAGCGCTGCCGATGGCGATGCCCGTTTCTTCCCCGACCTCGCGCACGCAGGTCTCAACCAAAGGCTCATCGATCACGTCCTTCGACCCGGTGACGCTCTGCCAGAAACCGGGCTTGTCAGCACGCTCGATCAGCAGAACGTCCATCGCCGGGGTGTGGATTACCACCAGGACGGACTCGGGGATCTTCGGTGCGGGCATGCGGGTGCAGACAGGGCGCGGGGGTGGCCGCGTCCCGATTCTGCCCAATCGCCCAAAGCTCAGGCGACAGCCTGCGTATTGCGCAGCCGGATATGCAGGTCGCGCAACTGGCGTTCGTCCACCGGCCCGGGCGCGTTGGTGAGCAGGTCCTGCGCGCGCTGAGTCTTCGGGAAGGCGATGACTTCGCGCAGTGATTCGGCGCCGGTCAAGAGCATGACGAAGCGGTCCAGGCCGATGGCAATGCCGCCGTGCGGCGGGGCGCCGTACTGCAATGCATCGAGCAAAAAACCGAACTTGGCCTGGGCCTCTTCGGCGTTGATCTTCAGCGCGCGGAAGACCTTGCTCTGAACTTCTTCGCGGTGGATCCGCACCGAACCGCCGCCGAGTTCGATGCCGTTCAGCACCACGTCGTAGGCCTTGGCGATGCAGGCGCCGGGGTTGGATTCGAGCCAGTCTTCATGGCCGTCCTTCGGGCTGGTGAAGGGGTGATGCACTGCCACCCACCGGTCCGCCGCGTCGTCGTGCTCGAACATCGGGAAGTCGACCACCCAAAGCGGCTCCCAGTCGCCCTGGACCAGGTTGCGCGCCTTGCCGAACTCGCTGTGGCCGACCTTGACGCGCAAGGCACCGATGGCGTCGTTGACGACCTTGGCCTTGTCGGCGCCGAAGAAGATCAAGTCGCCGTTGGCCGCGCCGGTGCGCGCCAGGATCTCGGCAATGGCCTTGGCGTGCAGGTTCTTGACGATGGGGCTCTGCAGGCCATCGCGCCCAGTGGCGATGTCATTGACCTTGATCCAGGCCAGGCCCTTGGCGCCGTAGATCTTGACGAACTCGCCGTAGCCGTCGATCTCGCCGCGGGTCATCTCGGCGCCGCCGGGGATGCGCAACGCAACCACGCGCCCCTCCGGGCTGTTGGCCGGCCCGGAGAAGACCTTGAAGTCGACATCGCCCATCACGTCGGTCAGCTCGGTCAGGACCAGCTTGACGCGCAAGTCGGGCTTGTCGCTGCCGTACATGCGCATCGCGTCGGCATAACTCATCACCGGGAAGGCCGGCAGCGGCACGCCGATGGCATGCTCGAAGGTGCTGCGGATCATGCCCTCGAACATGCTGCGGATCTCTTCCTCGGTCAGGAAAGAGGTCTCGATGTCGATCTGGGTGAACTCGGGCTGACGGTCGGCGCGCAGGTCTTCGTCGCGGAAACACTTGGTGATCTGGTAGTAGCGGTCGAAGCCGGCAATCATCAGCAACTGCTTGAACAACTGCGGCGACTGCGGCAGCGCGAAAAACATGCCGTCATGCACACGCGACGGCACCAGGTAGTCGCGCGCGCCTTCGGGCGTGCTCTTGGTGAGCATCGGGGTTTCGATGTCGATGAAGCCGTTGGCATCGAGGAACTTGCGCACCTCCATGGCAACGCGGTAGCGCAAGCGCATGTTGCGTTGCATGGCCGGGCGACGCAGGTCGAGCACGCGGTGCGTCAGGCGCACGGTCTCCGACAAGTTCTCGTCGTCGAGCTGGAACGGCGGCGTGACGCTGGGGTTGAGTACGTCGAGTTCATGCGCCAGCACCTCGATCTGGCCGCTGACGAGTTGCGTGTTGGCGGTACCCGCCGGGCGCGCGCGAACCACGCCGACGATCTGCAGGCAGAACTCGTTACGCACGCCCTCGGCGGCGGCAAAAGTGGCGGCGCGGTCGGGGTCGCAGACGATCTGGACCAGGCCCTCGCGGTCGCGCAGGTCGATGAAGATGACGCCACCATGGTCGCGGCGGCGATGGGCCCAGCCCATCAGGGTGACGGTCTGGCCGAGCAGCGCTTCGCTGACCAGGCCACAGTAGGTAGTTCGCATGGCTTGCTTTCGAATTTGGTGTGCTGGCGGCCGGCAGGTGCGGCCGCGGGGGAGTTTCAGGGCGGCGCGTCACACAGGCCGAACGCTCGCCGCGCGTTCGGCCGGTTCAATTTCGGGCGGCTGCGGGGGCCGGCAAGCGGCCGGCCGGCGGCGCCACGACACCCATCGAGATGATGTATTTGAGGGCCTCGTCCACGCTCATGCGCAGCTCGATCACGTCGCTGCGCGGCACCATCAGGAAGAAGCCCGAGGTTGGGTTCGGCGTTGTCGGCACGTACAGGCTGAGGTAGTCGGCGTGCAGGTGTTCGGCTGCTTCGCCGCCAGGCTTGCCCGTGACGAAGGCAATCGTCCACGAACCCTGGCGCGGGTATTGCACCAGCACGGCCTCGCGAAAGGCATTACCGCTCGACGAGAACAGGGTGTCAGAGACCTGCTTGACCGAGCTGTAGATCGACTTGACGATGGGGATGCGCTGGACCACACGGCCGCCCTGGCGCAACCACCATTGGCCAACGAAGTTGGCGGCGAACATGCCTGTCACCAAGAGTGCAGCCACCACCACGAACAGGCCCAGGCCGGGCACATGGCGCAGCCTCTCGAGAAAGCCATGGGCGCCGGCCGGCAGAATGGCCTGGGTGGCAGTGACCAGCCAGCCGAAGAGGCCGTCGACCATGCCCAGCACTGTCGTCAGCAACCATACCGTGACGGCCAGCGGTAGCCAGACCAGCAGGCCGGCAACGATGTACTTCTTCATGGCGCGGCGCTCCGGTCAGCCCGCGTCGGCAGACGGTGCGGGGGCAGCGGCGGGCGCAGGTGATGCGGCAGCGGCAGGCGTGGGCGCCGACGCAGTTGCTGGCGCGTTTGCGGGTGCGTTTGCGGGTGCTGCAACACCGGGGCCGTCCGTGCTCTTGTCGGCCTTCGCCGTATCCGGCTTGTCCGACTCCGTCTTGGCCGCCGCCGGTGCAGCTTGCGGATTGCGGAAGTCGGTGACATACCAGCCCGAGCCCTTGAGCTGAAAACCCGCTGCAGTCACTTGCTTCTCTAAGCGCGGCTCGCCGCACGCCGTGCAAACGGTGAGCGGCGGGTCGGACATCTTGCGCAGCACGTCTTTCGTGTGCCCGCAGGCGGCGCAGCGATAGGCGTAGATCGGCATGGTTCACCCTGGAGAGCGGAACCGGTGATTATAGGTTGGCACCCCCGGCCAGAGACAGACCGACCCCAACCGGCCGCCGCGCTCAGTGCGGCCTTACTTGGCCTTCGGCGTGCTGGCCAGTGCGGATTGCCGCCTCGATCGACCGCCCCTGGTGGGCAATGACTTGCGGCGCCAGCGAGCCCAGCAGCATGCCGATGATGGAGGCGAAGAAGCCGATCAGGTTGGGCGGGACCAGCGCCTCGGCGGCCACCTGGGTGGCAGCGAGCCAGCAGCCAATGCCCAAGATGATCGAGAACAGTGCCCCCTGGGTCGTGGCCCGCTTCCAGTAAGCGCCAGCCACCAGCGGAATGAAGGCACCGGCCAGGGTCACGTTGTAGGCGTTCTGGACCATTTCGTACATGGTGCTCTTGCTGTTGAGGGCAAACAGCAGGGCCGCGGCGGTGAAGGTGACCAGGATGATTCGCAGCGTGAGCAGGAACTGCTTGTCGCCCATGCGGGGCACGAAGGGCCTCAGCACGTTCTCAGTGAACAACGCGGTCGGCGCCAACAACGCACCGCTGGCCGTCGACAAGATGGCCGACAGCAGCGCGCCGAAGAACATGATCTGCGCCCACATCGGCATCTTGCCCAGCACCAGGTCGGGCAGGATGCGCTGGATATCGCGGGCGTCTTCGGCATCGAACAGCGCCTTGAGCGACGGATCCCCGACGATGGCCGCATAGGCGATGAAGATCGGCACGAAGGCGAAACAGAAATAGATCAGGGCACCGATCAAGGTGCCGCGTACCGCTGTCTTCTCGTCCTTGGCGCTGGTCATGCGTTGGAACACGTCCTGCTGCGGCACGGAGCCAAAGGCGAAAGCGAAGAACGCGCCCGCCATGGCCCACCATGCAGCGGCATTCATGTCGGCCGGGAACATGATGAGCTTGCCGTCGGTGACCGCCTGAGAGATGACTTTGCCCGCACCGCCGGCCAGGTCGCCGACCAGCCAAGCCACCAGGCTCAGACCAATCAGGATGACGACAGTCTGGAACAGGTCCGTGAAGGCAACCGACCACATGCCACCGAAGATGGTGTAGATCACTACCACTGCAGCGCCGATCATGATCGCCGTGTTGAGGTCGATGGCGCCGCCCGACAAGGTGGCGATGACCAGGCCGAGTGCGGTCATTTGCGCTGACGTCCAGCCCAGATAGCTGGCGACGATGGCCACGCTGGTCAGTACCTCGACGCCCTTGCCGTAGCGCTGCTTGTAAAAGTCGCCGATGGTCAGCAGGTTCATGCGGTAGAACAGCTTGGCAAACAGCAGGGCCGCAATCACCAGGCACACCGAGGCGCCAAAGGGGTCGCCCGGAATGCCGTGCAGGCCGTCCTTGGCAAAGGTAGCCGACACAGAGAGCACTGTTTCAGCGCCGAACCAGGTGGCGAACACCGTGGCCACGTTCATGTACAGCGGCAACGACCGCCCGGCGACCAGGAAGTCCTTGGAGCCGTGCACTCGGCGCGCGGCCAGCAGGCCGATGGCGATGGTGACCAGCAGGTAGGCAACGACAAAGGAGATCAGCACGTCAAGCTCCGCAGCAGCAAGGGTTGGGGTTGCAAATTCGGCGGAAGTTTAGGGCCTGGAAGCGTCAGCGATCAGCGCCACATGGGTGCGAAGCGTAGCAATAGCTGGGCCACCAACAGGCCGGCGGCGAACCCGAAGCCGACCCACATCACCGCGCGCAGCATTCGGTTGGTGCGCTGCTGTTCCTGCAGCAAGGCCAGCAGCGCCGGCGACTCGCTGCGTGGCTGCAGCGCCGCATGCAGCAGCCGTGGCAGTTCGGGCAGCAACTGGGCGTAGCGCGGCGCCTCGTCTTTCAGGCGATCAATCAGGCCGGCCCAGCCGATCTGCTCGTTCATCCAGCGCTCGAGGAAGGGCTTGGCGGTGCTCCAGAGGTCCAGATCCGGGTCGAGTTGCCGGCCCAGGCCCTCGACGTTGAGCAAGGTTTTTTGCAGCAGCACAAGCTGCGGCTGGATCTCGACGTTGAAGCGGCGCGAGGTCTGGAACAGACGCAGCAGCACCTGGCCCAGCGAAATTTCTCTGAGCGGGCGGTCGAACAGGGGCTCGCAAACGGTGCGGATCGCACTCTCCAACGAGTCGATGCGCGTGCCCGCAGGCACCCAGCCGCTCTCGACATGCAACTCGGCCACGCGCTTGTAGTCGCGCCGGAAGAAGGCCGTGAAGTTCTGCGCCAGGTAGTCCCGGTCGCTGTCGGTGAGGGTGCCAACGATGCCGAAGTCCAGGGCAATGTAGCGCCCGAAGGTGGCGGGCTCCAGGCTCACCTGGATGTTGCCGGGATGCATGTCGGCGTGAAAGAAGCCGTCGCGGAAGACCTGGGTGAAGAAGATCGTGACGCCGTCGCGGGCCAACTTCTTCAAGTCGACGTTGGCCGCGCGCAGGCGCTCTGTTTGACTGATCGGCACGCCGTGCATGCGCTGCATCACCATCACGTTGGCAGCGCACAGGTCCCACACCATCTCGGGCACTTCAACCAGGGCCAGGCCAGCCATGTTGCGCCGCAGTTGGGCTGCGTTGGCCGCCTCGCGCACCAGGTCGAGTTCGTCATGCAGGTAAACATCGAACTCAGCCACCACCTCGCGCGGCTTGAGGCGCTTGCCGTCGACGCTGGCCCGCTCGACCCAGCCGGCCAGCCGGCGCAGCAAGGCCATGTCGCCCTCGATCGCCGACAGCATGCCGGGTCGCAGCACCTTGACGGCGACCTCGCGGCCACCCGGCAGCGTCGCGAAGTGCACCTGCGCAATGGAGGCGCTGGCCACCGGCTCGGCCTCGAAGGTCGCGAAGATCTCGCCGATCGGCCGACCGAAGGCCTGCTCGATCAGCCGGACCGACTCGACGCCCGGGAAGGGCGGCACCCGGTCCTGCAGCCGAGCCAGCTCGTCCGCCACATCCAGCGGCAACAGGTCGCGGCGGGTCGACAAGACCTGGCCGAACTTGACGAAGATGGGGCCCAGGCGCTCCAGCGCGCGACGCAGGCGCACGCCGCGCGGCTCGTCGAAACTGCGGCCGACCATCGACAGGCGGGCCAGTACCCGCACCCAGCGCTGGCGCACACCCGACAGGGCGATATCGTCAACCCCGAAGCGCAGCAGCGTGAAAGCGATGAAGAGCAGGCGTGCCAGCTGGCTCATGGCTTGGAAGCAGGCTGGACCCTGCGACGCAGGCCAGCGGCCAGTGCCGACCCCAGGGCCGCCGCCTGGCGCGCCGGCAGCGGGCCGATGACGCGGGCCAGATCGCCTTCCAGGTCCCAGCGCAGGTTCTCGGCCAGCCAATTGACGTCGGCGGCAAACTGGGCGTCACCCTGAACTTCGACTGCGGGCCGGTCTCCAGCGGCCAGGCGCAGCATCAACAGCGCCGGGTTGGGCGCAGCAATGCGCAATTGCAAATCGGCAGCCCCTGCGCCCGGCGCGTCGTCGCTGCTCTCCAGCAAACCGGCCGGTGTGACGCAAAACACCAGCACCGGCGGCACGGGCAGCTGCGAGGGCCAATCGGTCAACTCGACCCGAAGGGACTTGCCGCTGTGCGGCACCAAGCGCAGCATGGCGGCGGGCTCGACCGCCAGCACGTGATTGACCAGCAAGGTCAGGCGCTGGAGGGCAGCGGGCAGGACAACAGAACGGGCCATTTGCAACATTTGTACGGATTGTAGGCAGCGGCCCCGCGGGCCCCCTTGGGCGCGGGGCAAGTCGCG
>JANNGJ010000363.1:0-7092 GCA_031403815.1 Burkholderiales bacterium
GTACTTCATCGCTCTGCCCACCACCTCCGGCACCGGTTCGGAAGTGGGCCGGTCCAGCGTGGTGTCGGAGGACGATACGCACGTCAAGCGGGTCGTCTTCTCACCCAAGCTGCTCGCCCGCGCGGTGTTTGCCGACCCCGAACTCACGTTCGCGCTGCCGGCCCCGATCACCGCCGCCACCGGCATGGACGCGCTGACGCACAACATCGAGAGCTACCTCTCGCCCGCCTACCACCCGCTGTGCGACGGCATCGCACTCGAAGGCCTGCGCATCGGCGCGCGCGCGCTGGCCACGGCCGTGCGCGAGCCCGCCAACCTGCAAGCGCGCGCCGACATGCTGATGAGCTCGATGATGGGCGCCATCGCCTTCCAGAAAGACCTCGGCTCGGTGCACGCCTGCGCGCATGCGCTGGGCGCCGTGTGCGACCTGCACCACGGCCTGGCCAACGCGCTGATGATCGACACCGTGCTGGCCTGGAACTACGAGGCGGTACCGGCCAAGTTCGACGAACTCGCGCATGCGGCCGGCATTGCAGGTGGTGGCGCGGCCTTCGTCCCCTGGCTGCGGGAACTGAAGACCACCATCGGCATCGGCGGCGGCCTGGCCGCGCGCGGCGTCACGCGCGAGCACCTGCCGCTGCTCGTTCCGCTGGCAGACACCGACTTCACCAGCCAGACCAACCCGCGCCCGGCCACTGCAGCCGACTACGAGCGCCTGTTCCTGGAGGCGATGTGAGTGCCGCCCACGGCAAGCCGCTGCTGATCGGCATCTCGCCGCGCATCCACTACCCCGACTCGCCGGCCGCGGCATCGCTCGGCGGCGTCTTCACCAAGACCCTGCACATCCTGGAGCAGTCGGTCGCGCATTGGGTGCTTTCAGGCGACGCCATCGCGGTGATGGTGCCGGCCGTCACGCGCGACAGCATCGTCACGCGCAGCGACCTGCACCTGGGCGACTATGCCGCCGCACTCGACGGCCTGGTGTTGCAAGGCGGCGCCGATGTGGCGCCCGAAACCTATGGTGAGGAAGCGCTGCACCCCGACTGGCGCGGCGACCGCGTACGCGACCTGCATGAGCTCGAACTGCTCGATGCCTTCGTGGCGGCCGGCAAGCCGGTGTTCGGCATCTGCCGCGGCCTGCAGATGCTCAATGTGCGCTTCGGCGGCACGCTGCTGCAAGACATCGCCACGCAGCAACCCGCGTCGCGCAATCACCGCGAGGCGGGTCGCTACGATCAGCATTTTCATGAAATCGAACTGGTGCCGGGCACGCGCCTGGCCGAGCTCTACCCCGGCGTCCAGCGCGCCACCGCCAACAGCATCCACCACCAGGGCATCAAGGACCTGGCGCCCGATTTCGTGGTCGAGGCGCGCTGCCCCGAAGACGGCATGATCGAAGCAGTGCGCCGCCGCGGTTCGAGCTACATCGCCGCCGTGCAGTGGCACCCCGAGTTCCACGACCAGGCCGCGCCGGGCCAGTTCGACGACGCCCCAATGTTGAAAGACTTTCTGGCCGCGGCCCGCGCCGCGCGCAAACCATGATGCCGAGCCTTGCCATCCACAACCCCGCCACGGGTGCAATGCTTGCCGAGCTGGCGGCCGACAGTGCGGCCTCGGTGGCGGCCAAAGCCAGCGCTGCGCGCGCCGCGCAGCCGCCCTGGGCCGCCACGCCGCTGGTGGAGCGCCTGGCCTGCATGCAGCGCTTTCGCGCGCTGCTGCTGGTCGAGCTGGAGACGCTGGCGACCACGCTGACGCAGGAAGTCGGCAAGCCGATCAGCCAGTCGCGCAACGAGTTGAACGGCCTGCTGCCGCGCATCGACTTCTTCGTCGAGCAGGCGGAGGCCGCGATTCGCGACGAGCATCTGTTCGACGGCGGCGGCATGCACGAGCTGATCACGCACGTCCCGCTCGGCGTGGTGGCCAACATCTCGGCCTGGAACTACCCCTACTTCGTCGGCTGCAACGTCATCGTGCCGGCGCTGCTGACGGGCAACACCGTGCTCTACAAGCCCTCGGAGTTTGCCGCGCTGACGGGCCTGCACATCACGCGCCTGCTGCACGCTGCCGGTGTGCCGGCCGATGCGATGCAGGCCGTGATCGGTGCCGGTGATGTGGGCGCCGCGCTGCTTGCGCAGCGCATCGACGGCCTGTTCTTCACCGGCAGCCACGCGACCGGGGTGCGCATCGCGCAGACCCTGGCGCCGCGGCTGGTGAAGGTGCAGCTCGAACTCGGCGGCAAGGACCCGACCTATGTGCGCGCCGACGCCGACGTGAAGGTCGCCGCCGAAAGCCTGGCCGATGGCGCGATGTACAACACGGGGCAGAGCTGCTGCTCGGTCGAGCGCATCTATGTGCACGAGAGCCAGCACGAGGCCTTCGTCGAACACTTCCTCGCGACCGTGGCCGGCTTCAAGCTCGGCGACCCGATGGACGCCTCGACCTACATCGGCGCGATCACGCGCGCGCCGCAGTTGGGTGTCCTCGAGGCCCAGGTTGCCGACGCGAAGGCCAAAGGCGCGACGCTGCGCTGCGGTGGCCAGCGCCTGCCGGGGCCCGGCAATTGGTTTGCGCCGACCGTGTTCACCGGCGTGAACCACACCATGGCGTTGATGCGCGAAGAGAGCTTCGGCCCCATCATCGGCATCCAGAAAGTCGGCAGCGACGACGAAGCCGTGGGCCTGATGAACGACACGCGCTATGGCCTGACGGCAGGAGTCTTCACGCGCGACGAAGCGCGGGCCCGCGAGTTGCTGGCTCGCGTGAACGCCGGCAGCGTGTACTGGAACTGCTGTGACCGCGTCAGCCCGCGCCTGCCCTGGTCGGGCCACGGCGATTCCGGCCTCGGCCTGACCCTGTCCACCCACGGCATCCAGACCTTCACGCGGCCGAAAGCCTGGCACCTGCGCAACCCGTGACGCGCCTGGCCCTGTTCGATCTCGACCACACGCTGCTCGACGGCGACAGCGATGTGCTGTGGTGCGACTTCCTGATCGAGCGCGGCGTGCTCGACCGCGAGGCCTTCGGCGCACGCAATGCACAGATGGAGCGCGACTACCGCGCCGGCAGCGTCAGCACGCAGGCCTTCTGCGACTTCTACGTCTCGACGCTGACGGAGCGCACGCGGCGCGAGTGGGAGCCGCTGCGCAGCGAGTTCCTGGCCGACGTGATCGCGCCGCGTATCGGCACTGCCGCGCGCGCATTGGTGCAGCGCCATGGCGACGCCGGCGACCTGGTGCTGCTGACAACGGCCACCAACCGTTTCATCACGGAGTTGACCGCCATCCATCTCGACATCGAACACCTGATCGCCACCGAATGCGAAGTCGACGCGGCGGGTAACTTCAGCGGGCGCACGCTCGGCACGCTGAACATGCGCGAGGGCAAGGTCGAACGCCTGCACGCCTGGCTGCAATCGCGCGGCATCGACTGGGCCGCATGCGACGCCACCTTCTACAGCGACTCGATGAACGACTTGCCGCTGTTGATGGCAGTGCAGCACCCGGTGGCGACGAACCCTGATGCCACGCTCGCGGCCGAGGCGGCCCAGCGCGGCTGGCCTGTCGTCTGGTTGCACGGGCCGCGATGAACGCACCAAAGCCCCCGTCGTCGGGCATGCCGTCGCAGAGCGAAGGCGACGTCAACCACACGCCGCGGCGTTCGGCTTGGCAGGACGAGCAGCTCGATGCACCGACGCGCTCGCTGCTGGCACGTGACAGCGCCGCCTTCCTGCACCAGTCGGTGTCGACCCCCTGCCTGTCGGCGATCCGGCGCGCCGAAGGCCTCTATATCGAAGACATGGCCGGCCGGCGCTACATGGACTTCCACGGCAACAACGTGCACCACGTCGGCTATGCGCATCCGCATGTCATCGCAGCCATCAAGGCCCAGCTCGACGAACTCTCGTTTGCGCCGCGGCGCTTTGCCAGTGAGCGCGCAGTCGAATTGGCCGAGGCCTTGTCAGCGCAGTTCAAGCGCCTGAGCGGCCAGACCGGGCGCGTGCTGTTCACCACCGGCGGCAGCGATGCGGTGGAGGTCGCGATCAAGCTGGCGCGCGCCGCCACCGGGCGCTTCAAGACCCTCAGCTTCTGGGACGCCTTCCACGGCGCAGGTTTCGGCGCATCGAGCGTCGGCGGCGAATCGCTGTTCCGCCACGGCAGCGCCTTGGGGCCGCTGCTGCCCGGCACCGAACATGTCGCGGCCTTCGCCTGCTACCGCTGCGCCTATGGGCACCCGGTGAATGCGCAGGGCCAACCTCTTCTCGCGCAATGCCGCCTGGCCTGCGCGGCGATGGTCAAGTACGTGCTCGAACGTGAAGGCGATGTCGCGGCGGTGATCGCCGAGCCGGCGCGCGCGGTGCCCTACATCCCGCCGCCGGGTTATTGGCAGGCGGTACGCGAGGCCTGCAATGCCCACGGCACGCTGATGATCTTCGACGAGATCCCCACCGGTCTGGGCAAGACCGGCCGCTTCTTCGCCGCCGAACACGATGGCGCCGCGCCCGACATCGTGGTGCTCGGCAAGGCCCTGGGCGGCGGCGTGCTGCCGATCGCAGCCTGCATCGCGCGCGACGACCTGAATGTCGCGGGCGCCTATGCCTTCGGCCACTACACGCACGAGAAGAACCCGGTCACGGCGGCGGCGGCGCTGGCCACGCTGGAGGTGATTGAGCGCGAGGGCCTGGTCGACAACGCCGCCCGCGTCGGCGCGCATGCGCTGGATCGGCTACACGACATGAAGCAGCGCCACCCTGCGATCGGCGATGTGCGCGGGCGCGGCCTCTTGCTCGGCATCGAACTCGTGACCGACCGCGCCGCCAAGACGCCCGCCACCGACCTCGCCGAGCAGACGCTCTACCGCGCCCTCACGCGCGGCCTGTCGTTCAAGACCACGATGGGCAACGTGCTGACGCTGACGCCGCCGCTGATCACGACCATCGGCCAGATGGACGCCGCGCTCGACATCCTCGATGAGTGTCTCGCGCAATGACAGCCCCAAGACGCCTGCGGCGTCGCCCCCCGAGGAGAGCTCAGGCCACTTGGGGCGGCCCTGCGTGGCCTGAGACCCTGAGCGGGATGGTGACCGGCCCGTCGTTGACGAGGTGGACCTGCATCTCGGCACCGAACTCGCCGGCCGCCACGTTCGGATGTGCCTCGCGCGCCAGTGCCAGGATGCGTTCGTAGAGCGCACGGCCGAGCGCGGGCGGCGCGGCGGCGCTGAAACCGGGGCGATTGCCGGTACTCGTGTCGGCGGCGAGCGTGAACTGCGAAACGATCAGCAGACCGCCGGCCACGGCCTGCACGCTGCGGTTCATCTTGCCGGCATCGTCAGCAAAGATACGCAGCTTGAGCAGCTTGGCGACGAGGCGGGCAGCGCAACCTTCATCGTCCTGCGGTTCGGCGCAGACGAAGACGAGGAGCCCTTGGTCGATGGCGCCGATGACCTGGCCCGCTACCTCGACGCGGGCCTGGCGCACGCGCTGCACCAGCGCGATCAAATCAAGTCCTTCGTATCGTCGAAGTGCGCCTCGACATCCATCGGCAGCAACTGAATCGTCGCCCGCAGGCCCGGCACTTCGCTCATCAAGGCCTGTTCGACGGAAGCGCGCACGGCAGCGGCACGCTGCAGGGTCCAACCGGGCGGCATGTGCATGTGCAGATCGACGAAGCGGCGTTGGCCGGCGCGGCGTGTCGTGACATGGTCGAAGCGCAGCGTGCGAGGGTGCGCAAAGCCGGCCAGCACGGCACCGATCTGCTTTTGCACTTCGGGCTCGACGGCGCGGTCCATCAGGCCATCGGCCGAGCGGCGCACGAGCGAGAAGCCCTCGCGCGCCACATTGCCGGCCACCAGGATCGCCAGCACCGGGTCGAGCCAGAGCCAGCCGGTGGCCAGCACGCCGAGCAGGCCGAGCACCACGCCGGCGGAGGTCCAGACATCCGTGAACAGGTGCCGCGCATCGGCTTCGAGCGCCATCGAGCGGTGCTCGCGGGCCTTTTTCAACATGCTCCAGGCCAGCGTGCCGTTCAGCACTGAGCTGATCACCGACAAGGTCAAGCCCAGCCCCAAGCTGCCGATCGGCTGCGGCGCCCACAGCCGCTGCACGGCGGCCCAGACGATGGCCAGGGCGGCGGCGAAGATCAGCACGCCTTCGAAGCCGCTGGAGAAATACTCGGCCTTGTGGTGGCCGAGCGGATGGTCCTCGTCGGGCGGCCGCGCGGCAATCGTCACCATTGCCAACGCAAACATGGCGCCGGCCAGGTTCACCACCGACTCCATCGCGTCCGACAGCAGGCTCACCGAATCGGTCAACCACCAGGCGCCGGTCTTCAGCGCGATGGTGGCGATGGCCACCGCGATCGACAGCTTCAGGTAGGCGCTGACTTGCAATGCAGATCAGGTCAGGGTGATGCGCGCGAACTTGCGCTTGCCGACTTGCACGACATAGGCGCCGGCGCCGAGCTTGAGGCCCTTGTCGCTGATCACCGCGCCATCAATGCGCACTCCGCCCTGTTCGATCAAGCGCTGCGCTTCACTGCCAGACGGCGCCAAGCCGGCTTGCCTGAGCAAGGCGCCGATGGCCAGCGGCGCGCCGCTGAGCGTCACTTCGTCGATCTGGTCCGGCACACCGCCGCGGGCGCGGTTCATGAAGTCGGCTTCAGCAGCGTCGGCCGCCGCCGCGCTGTGGAAGCGCGTCGTGATTTCCTTGGCCAACATCACCTTGGCGTCCTTCGGGTTGCGCCCGGCATCAACCTCGGCCTTGAGCGCTGCGAGTTCAGCCTCGGGGCGGAACGAGAGCAAGGTGAAGTACTTCCACATCAGCGTGTCACTGATCGACAGCAGCTTGGCGAACATGCTGTTGGCCGGCTCGGTGATCGCGACGTAGTTGTTCTTCGACTTCGACATCTTCTCGACGCCGTCCAGGCCTTCGAGCAGGGGCATGGTCAGGATGCACTGCGGCTCCTGGCCCGATTCGCTCTGCAGGTGCCGGCCCATCAGCAGGTTGAACTTCTGGTCGGTACCGCCGAGCTCCAGGTCGCTCTTCAGCGCCACCGAGTCGTAGCCCTGCATCAACGGGTAGAGGAATTCGTGGACCGA
>JANNGJ010000364.1:0-13435 GCA_031403815.1 Burkholderiales bacterium
GCCGCAGTACGAATGCCACGGCGAGCTGCTGAAGTGGCTGCTGCTCGACAACGTGCCCGGCAGCTTCCCCTACACCGCCGGCACCTTCGCCTTCAAGCGCGAAGGCGAAGACCCGACGCGCATGTTCGCCGGCGAGGGCGATGCGTTTCGCACCAACACGCGCTTCAAGCTGCTGTCTTCGGGCATGGCGGCCAAGCGCCTCTCGACGGCCTTCGACTCTGTCACCCTCTACGGCCACGACCCCGACCTGCGGCCCGACATCTACGGCAAGGTCGGCAACTCGGGTGTCAGCATCGCCACCCTCGACGATATGAAGGTGCTGTACGGCGGCTTCGACCTGACACACCCGGCCACGTCGGTCAGCATGACGATCAACGGCCCCGCACCGACGATCCTGGCGATGTTCATGAACACCGCGATCGACCAGAACCTGGACAAGTTCAGGAGCGACAACGGCCGCGAACCGACCGACACCGAGGCCGCCAAGATCCGCGAATGGGTCCTGGCCAATGTGCGCGGCACCGTGCAGGCCGACATCCTGAAAGAAGACCAGGGCCAGAACACCTGCATCTTCTCGACCGAGTTCAGCCTCAAGGTGATGGGCGACATCGCCGAGTACTTCGTGCACCACGACGTGCGCAACTTCTACTCGGTGAGCATCTCGGGCTATCACATCGCCGAGGCCGGAGCCAACCCGATCAGTCAGCTGGCCTTCACGCTGTCCAACGGCTTCACCTTCGTCGAGGCCTATCTCGCGCGCGGCATGCACATCGACGACTTCGCGCCCAACCTGAGCTTCTTTTTCTCCAACGGCATGGACCCCGAATACAACGTGATGGGCCGCGTGGCGCGACGCATCTGGGCCACCGCGATGCGCGACCGCTACGGCGCCAACGAGCGCAGCCAGAAACTGAAGTACCACGTGCAGACCAGCGGGCGCAGCCTGCATGCCCAGGAGATCCAGTTCAACGACATCCGCACGACCTTGCAGGCCCTGATCGCAATCTACGACAACTGCAACTCACTGCACACCAACGCCTACGACGAGGCCATCACCACGCCGACCGAAGAGAGCGTGCGCCGCGCGATGGCAATCCAGCTCATCATCAACCGCGAGTGGGGCCTGGCCAAGAACGAGAACCCGGGCCAGGGGGCCTTCATCATCGACGAGCTGACCGAGCTGGTCGAAGAAGCGGTGTTGCAGGAGTTCGAGAAGATCGCCGAACGCGGCGGCGTGCTCGGCGCGATGGAAACCGGCTACCAGCGCGGCAAGATCCAGGAAGAGTCGATGCACTACGAGATGCAGAAGCACACCGGCGAGTACCCCATCGTCGGCGTCAACACCTTCCGCAGTCCGCAGGGCGATGCCGTGCCGCAACAGATCGAATTGGCGCGCTCGACGGACGAGGAAAAGCAGTCGCAGCTGCGGCGGCTGCAAGACTTCCACAAACGCCATGACGATCAGGCACCGGCCATGGCCCTCAGGCTTCAGCAGGCCGTGATCGACAACCAGAACGTGTTCGAGGTCTTGATGCAGGCGGTGCGGGTGTGCAGCCTGGGCCAGATCACCCAGGCCCTGTTCGAGGTTGGCGGGCAGTACCGGCGCAGCATGTGAGCCGGCGGGCCGCAGCGCGCGTTAGCTCGACTTGCCGACCAGCGAGAAGTGCTCCACCTGCGGGGGCTGCGCGAAGAAAGGCCCGACGATAGCGCGCCATTGCGGGAACAGTGGCCCCTGGCGAAAGCCCACCATGTGGTCGTCCAGGGTGTCCCAGAAAATCATCAACAGGTAGCGCTCTGGGCTCTCGATGCTGTGGTTCACCTTCCAGCCGCGATAACCCGAGGCCTGCGAGATGACGGTGCTCACGCCGCGCTGAATCGCTTCTTCAAAGGCCGCCTGCTGCCCGGCGTGGATGCGAAAGTCGGCAATTTCGAGAATCATGTTCGCGCCCGCCCGGTCACATCTTGCAGCCGCGGCCGGGATCGGCCAGGGCCTTGACGGCGATGCCCTTGACCTCATTGTTCTTGCCGACAGCCTCGCGCAGGAACATGTCCTGCACCGGGTTGTGCGAGGCCGACAGGGTGAACTTGCCGCGCGGGCTGTCCACCGTGGTCTTGCGCATCGCCGCGATCATGCCGTCGCGTTTGCTGAAGTCGCCCTTGACCGCCACCAGGCCGGCCCCCAGCAGTTGCGCTGCGTCGTAGCCCTGCACGGCATACACATCGGCGTTGGCCTTGAAGGTCAGCGCAAAGTTCTTGCGGAAGGCGTTGTTGCGCGGCGTGTCGAGGTTGTCGGCGTAGTGCAGGGCGGTCTGCAGGCCCTGCGCCGACGCGCCCTGCGCCTCGAGCGTGCCATCAGTCAGGAAGCCCGAGCCGAGCAGCGGCACGCCCTTCTTCAGGCCCGCCGCGTCATAGTCCTTGACGAATTTCACCGCGCCGCCGCCGGCGAAGAAGGCGAACACGACATCGGGCTTCTGCGCCGCTATCTCGGTCAGCAGGGCCTGGAACTCGACGTTCGGGAACGGCAGGTTCAAGTCCTTGATGACCTTGCCGCCGCCTTTCTCGAAGGCCTCGGTGAAGCCCTTGACGGTCTCGGCCCCGGCGGCGTAGTTCCAGGTGATCGTCATGGCCCGCTTGTAGCCCTTGCCGGCGGCGACCACGCCTGTGGCGTAGCCCGGCTGCCAGTTGGAGAAGGAGCTGCGGAAGATGTGCGGCGCACACATGGCGCCGGTGATGGCGTCGGCCCCGGCATTCGGCACGATCAGCATGGTGTTGCTCTCGCGCGCCGCCCGCGCCATGGCCAGGGCCACGCCCGAGTGCACGGTGCCGACGATGACATCGACGTTGTCGCGCTTGATCAGCTTGTTGACGTTGTCGGTGGCTTTGGACGGGTCGCTCTCGTCGTCAACGCGGAAGTACTGGATCTCGCGCCCACCCAGCTTGCCGCCTTGCTCCTGCACATGCAGCCGAAAGCCGCGCTCGATCATGTCGCCCAGGGCGGCGAAGGTGCCGGTGGACGGCAGCATCAGGCCCACCTTCAGGGGCGGCGCGGCCTGCGCGTGGGCGCCGCTGTATGCGCCCAGGGCGGCGGCGGCGCAGACGGCAGTCAGTGCAAATCGAAGGGCAGGGCGCATGGTCGAGGCTCCATCACGGGCAGGTTGCGAATGCACCCGAGGATGCCTTGTACCGCGCCCTGCCGGCAACGGGGTTATCGAGAGGAGAGGGTGAATCAGAGCAGTTGCTTGAGCCTGGCCTGCGCGTCTCGCAGCGCCGGCAGGCCGCTGACCACCAGGTCTTCGATCGACATGCGCGACGCATGTACGGTGAGGTTGATGGCGGCCACGGTGTCGCCGCGCCAGTTGCTCAGTGGCACCGCCAGGGTGCGCATGCCCAGTTCCATCTCCTGGTCCACCGTGGCGTAGCCGCGCTCGCGGGTGCGCTGCAACTCGGCACGCAGCCGATCAGGGCGCGTGATGGTGTGGGGTGTCAGCGCGCGCAGGGTCTGGTGTGACAGCCACGCCTCGGCCTCGGCCTCCGGCAGGGCCGCCACCAGCACGCGGCCGTTGGCAGTGCAGTAGGCCGGCACGCGGATGCCGGGTTGCAGCGTGGCCGAGACATTGCGGCCCGCGCTGGTGGCGGCAATGCAGATGATGTCGGTGTCATCCAGCACGCTGGCGGCGGAGGCCTCCTTCAGCATGTTTGCCAATTCGGTCAGGGCCGGCTGCACCACCCGCGGCAGGCGCGCCGAGTGCAGGTAGCTTTGCGCCAGACGCAAGACCCGGGGTGCCAGGGCAAACATCTTGCGCTCCTGGTGCACAAAGCCCAGGTGGGTCAGCGTCAGCAGGTAGCGGCGTGCAGCGGCGCGTGTCAGGCCGGTTCGCGTGGCCACTTCGCTGATGGTCAGGCGCGGCCGTTCCTGGTCGAAGGCTTCGATCACTGCCAGGCCCTTCTCCAGCCCGGCGACGATGTCGCGCTTCAACGGCGCGTGTGCATCGAGCGCTGCGGGGTCTGTGCTGACGGGGCCGTTCGACGCCTCAAGGTACTCGTCCATAGATCTGTCTCCCCGTGTCAAACGCGCTCAAGAATCAGAGCAATGCCTTGGCCTACGCCGATGCACATCGTGCACAGGGCGTAGCGGCCGCCGCCAGCGTGCAGTTGATTGACCGCTGTCGTCGCCAACCTGGCGCCGCTTGCGCCCAACGGGTGGCCGAGCGCGATCGCGCCCCCATTCGGGTTGACGCGGGCGTCATCGTCGGCCAAGCCCAGATCGCGCAGAACGGCCAGGCCTTGGGCGGCGAAGGCTTCGTTGAGTTCGATCACGTCCATCTGGGCCAGTGTCAAGCCGGTCATGGCGAGTACCTTGCGCGTTGCGGGCGCCGGGCCGACACCCATCACCCGCGGCGCCACACCGGCCGTGGCCATGCCCACGACGCGGGCGCGCGGCGTCAGGCCGTGTTGGGCCGCGGCGGCCTCGCTGGCCAGCAGCAGCGCACAGGCGCCGTCGTTGACGCCCGAGGCATTGCCGGCAGTGACCGTGCCGTCGGGCCGCACGATGCCCTTGAGTTTGGCCAGGGCCTCGAGCGAAGTTTCGCGCGGGTGTTCGTCGCGCGCCACCACGATGGCGTCACCCTTCTTTTGCGCGAGGGTGACCGGCACGATTTCCGCGTCGAAGAAGCCACGCTGCTGGGCCGCCACGGCCTTCATCTGCGAGGCCAAGGCCATGCGGTCCTGGGCCGCGCGCTCGATCTTGAAGTCGGTGGCCACGTTCTCGGCGGTCTCGGGCATCGAATCGACACCGTACAGCGCCTTCATGGCCGGGTTGACGAAGCGCCAACCGATCGTGGTGTCGTAGACCGCGTTGGTCCGCGAAAAAGCGCTGTCGGCCTTGGGCATCACGAAGGGCGCACGGCTCATGCTCTCGACCCCGCCCGCAATCATCAAGGTGGCTTCGCCGGACTTGATGGCGCGTGCGGCTGTGCCAATGGCATCCAGCCCCGAGCCGCACAGTCGGTTGAGGGTCGCGCCGGCCACGGCCAGCGGCAAGCCTGCCAGCAACGCACTCATGCGCGCCACATTGCGGTTGTCTTCGCCGGCCTGGTTGGCGCAACCGAAGATCACGTCATCGACAGCCTGCCAATCGACGCTGGGGTTGCGCGCGATCAGGGCGCGCAGCGGGATCGCGCCGAGCTCGTCGGTGCGCACGGAAGACAGCGCTCCGCCGTAGCGACCGAAGGGGGTGCGAACGGCGTCGCAGATGAAGGCGTGGTGCATGCGGGCGTCAGGCTCTCAGGGGGGCGTCAGTCAGGTTTTGCAGCTCGTCCAGGCTGAGGCCTTCGACGGTCTCGGTCAGCAGCAGACCGGTCGGCGTGACCTCGATGACGGCCAGGTCGGTGTAGATGCGGCTGACGCAGCCGATGGCGGTCAGCGGGTAGCTGCATGCGCGAACGATCTTGCTCTGGCCGCCCTTGGTGCTGTGCTCCATCATCACGAAAGTTCTCTTCGCGCCGAGGGCCAGGTCCATCGCCCCGCCAACCGCCGGGATGGCGTGCACCTCGCCGGTGTGCCAGTTGGCCAGGTCGCCGCGGGCCGACACCTGGAAGGCACCCAGCACACAGATGTCGAGGTGGCCGCCGCGCATCATGGCAAAGCTGTCGGCATGATGAAAGAAGGCGCCGCCGGGCAGCAGGGTCACGGGCTGCTTTCCGGCGTTGATCAAGTCGTAGTCTTCCGCGCCCGGCACCGGCGACGGGCCGACGCCGATGACGCCGTTTTCGCTGTGCAAGATGAGCTCGCGGCCGGCCGGAATGTGGTTGGCCACCAGGGTTGGCAAGCCAATGCCGAGGTTGACGATGGCGCCGTCATGGATGTCGCGCGCCACGCGCTGCGCCATCTCGCCGCGCGTCCATTTGCTGTAGCTCATGCGGCCTGCCTGAAACCGCCGGCCGCGGTTGTGGTGCGCGCCACCGCGACCACACGCTGGACGAACAGGCCCGGCGTGACCACGGCCTCCGGATCGAGGCCGCCGAGCTCGACCACCTCGTGCACCGTGGCCACAGCCACTTTGGCTGCCATGGCCATGATCGGGCCGAAGTTGCGTGCGGTCATGCGGTAGGTCAGGTTGCCCCAGCGGTCGCCGCGCTCGGCCTTGATCAAGGCGAAGTCGGCGTGGATCGGGGCTTCGAGGACGTACATGCGGCCGTCGATCTCGCGCGTTTCTTTGCCTTTGGCCAGCTCGGTACCGAAGCCCGTCGGGGTGAAGAAGCCGCCGATGCCTGCGCCCGCAGCGCGGATGCGCTCAGCCAGGTTGCCCTGCGGCACCAGCTCCAAATCGACCTTGCCGCTGCGGTAAAGGGCGTCGAAGTGGTGGCTGTCGGCCTGGCGCGGGAAGGAGCACACGATCTTGCGTACCTGTCCAGCGGCCAGCAGCGCCGCCAGGCCGGTGTCGCCGTTGCCGGCGTTGTTGTTGACGATGGTCAGCTCGCGGCTGCCGCGCGCGATCAGCGCATCGATCAGCTCGCTCGGCAGACCGGCCGTGCCAAAGCCGCCGATCATCACCGTGGCGCCATCCTGCACGTCGGCGAGTGCCGCCTCGGCGGATGCGAAGAGCTTGTTGATCATGGGCGGGTGTGATCAGGTAGTTCGGATTAAGAACATTAATGCGATTAGTGAACATTTTGGTCAAAAAAGAGCCGGCGTGCAAGGCCGGCTTGTTGCTTCTGTTGGGCGTTCCTAGCGCGTGCCAGGTAGCTCGGGGGCGTAGACAGCGCCAAAGCGGTTGCCCAAAAAGTCAGCCAGCTTCACGTCTTCCTGGCGCAGGAAGCCCCGCTGCGGCAGCTTGCCCTGGGCCAGCAGGTCGAGCATGGCGGCCAGGCTCGAGGCGGTGGTGATCTGGATCGCGCTGCGGATCTGGCCGCCCACCATGGCGCTGTAGATCTTGCGGGCGTAGGTTTCCTGCACCAGCCGGCCTTCGCGCCAGCCCGCGACGGTGACGAAGATGATGACCACGTCCTGGGTCGTGGTCGGGACGGCGTTCTCCAGAATGTCTTTGAGCACGTCACGCCGATCGCGCAGGCGCAGGTCGTTCAGCAGCGCCTTCATGATGGCGGCGTGGCCGGGGTAGCGAATGGTGCGGTAGTTCAGGGTGCGCACCTTGCCATCGAGCGTCTCGCACAAGGTGCCTAGGCCGCCGGAGGTGTTGAAGGCTTCGTAGAGCACGCCGTCGAGGGCGAACTCTTCGCGCTCTTCCAGCGCCTGGACCTCGGTGCGGCGGCCATCGACGATGGCTTCGCAGGGCTCGCAGTACTCGTTGATGACGCCGTCGGTGCTCCAGGTCAGGTTGTAGTTCAGGGCATTGCTCGGGTAGGCCGGCAGGGCGCCGACGCGCAGGCGCACGGTGTCCAGGCGCTCGAAGCGCGCGGCCAGGTCGGCGGCGACGATGGCGATGAAGCCGGGCGCCAGCCCGCACTGTGGGATCAGCGCACTGCGGGCGCCCTCGGCCAAGGCGCGAATGGCGCGTGTGCTGGCCACGTCCTCGGTCAGGTCGAGGTAGTGCACACCGGCCGCACAGGCGGCTTCGGCCACACGCTGCGTGAAGTGAAAAGGTGCGGCGCTGAGCACGGCGAAGCGGCCTGCAAGGGCCGCCTGCAATGCCACTGTGTCGGCCACGTCCAGGCTCAGCCGCTGCACGCGCGAACCGGGCAAGGCCGAGGCGGCCAAGGCGTCGAGCGCGGCGGCGTCGCGGTCAGCCAGGGTGACCTCGTAGTCACTCGTTCCGGCCAGCAGGTCGGCCACGACCTGGCCGATCTTGCCGGCACCAATGACGAGGATGTTTTTCAGGGCCATGGGCACTCCTTGCTGATCGGCCATCTTGCCTGCGATGCCTTCAAAGCGCAGCGGCAAATGAGACGAATCGCAGCCTGTGTTTCGGCGAATTGCCCAGATAATCCGGCACCATGCCTGAAGTCACGCTCGACGACACCGACCGTGCATTGCTCGCGCTGCTGCGCGACAACGCCCGCGCCAGCACGGCAGAGCTGGCGCGCAGGCTCGACCTGGCCCGCACCACGGTGCAGAGCCGGCTGGCCAGGCTCGAACAGTCGCGCACCATCGTTGGCTACACGGTGGTCGTTCCGGACGAAGCCGAGGCCGCGCTGGTGCGCGCTCACGTGCTGATCACGGCGCGGCCCAAGCAGGGGGCGGCGATCGAAGCCGCCCTGCGCCGCATTCCCGAGGTGCGCACCTTGCACTCCGTCAGCGGGCCTTTTGATCTGATCGCCGTGCTCGCTGCCGCGTCGATTGGCGCACTCGACGGGCTGATCGACCGCATCGGGGCGCTCGACGGCGTGGAGCGCACCACGTCGGCGATCGTGCTTTCCACACGCATCGCCCGCTGAGCCCGTCGCGCTCAGGGCCCGGCCGGTCAAGATTGCCGGCCAGGGGTCGAAACGGGAGGGACGCTTCGCACTCTGATAAAGGCACTGTGAACACCGCGCCCACCATCGCGACCGCCGACTTGCGCGTCGGCATGTTCGTTCATCTCGATCTGGGGTGGATGTCGCATCCGTTCGCACTGTCGAGCTTTCGCATTGCCGACGCCGGCCAGATCGCGACCATCCGCTCGCTCGGGCTGGCGCGGGTGCGTTGGAGCCCCGACAAGAGCGACGGCGCGGCAAGCCCCGAGCCCGCCACTCTGCCGGGCGCGGCGGCCGCGGCGGCCGCGGCGCCCGCCGCGTCCGAGCCTGAGGCGCGCGCCGCCTCGCGCCCGATGCTGCTGGAGCGCGATACCCGGCGCGAAGCGCTTGCCGCGCGCCAGCACGCGCTCGAACTCTGTCAGCGCCAGTACGCCGAGGCGTCCCAAGGCTGGCGCCAGTCTGTCGATCAGGTGCGCGACGACCCGCAGGGCGCGGGCCAGCGCATGGGCGCGCTGAGTCGGGCGCTGCTTGACAAGATGCTCTCGTCGCGCGAGATCTGCATTCGCGTGCTGGCCGAAACCGCGGGCGACCGCGCCAGCCACGCGCTCAATGTCAGCGTGGTCGCGCTGCTGCTGGGCAAGACCTGTGGCCTGCCCGAGACCGATCTGTACGACCTGGGTGTCGGCGCGCTCAGCCATGACGTCGGAAAGTTGGAGCTGCCGCACCGCCTGCACCGCGCTGACCCGGACTTCACCCGCGCCGAAACCGCCTTGTACCGCGACCATGTCGCGCAGGGCATCACCCATGGCAAGCGCATGGGTCTGACGCCAGGCGCGCTGCTGGTGATTGCCCAGCACCACGAGCATTGCGATGGCAGCGGCTTTCCACAAGGCCTGGACATCAACCGCCTGACCGTGGCCGCGCGACTGACAGCGTTGGCCAACCGCTACGACAACCTCTGCCACCCGGCCCAGACGGCCCACGCATTGACGCCGCATGAAGCGCTTTCCAGGCTGTTCACCCAGGGCAAGGGCCACTACGACCCCAGCTTGCTGACCAGCTTTGTGCGCATGATGGGGGTGTACCCGCCCGGCTCGGTGGTGCAGTTGACGGACGACCGCTTTGCTGTGGTCGACAGCGTCAATTCGTCGCGACCGCTCAAGCCGCGGGTCCTGGTGCACGACCCCAGCGTCTCGCGTGCAGAACCCGTCTGGCTCGACCTGGAGAGCGAACCGGCGCTGGGCATTCGCCGCAGCCTGCCGGCGGCGCAACTGCCGCGTGCGGCACAGGACGTGCTGCGGCCCGCCGCGCGCATGACCTGGTTTTTCGAGGCGCCCCCTGACGCGCCCGACGCAGCGCCCGACGCGCAGGAAACCCGCCACTGACCTGGTCGTGCCGCTCTGCGGTTCCGGCCCGTGGAGGGTCTCGCGCAGGGGTGCTGGCCGCGGGCACAATCGGCCTGTCCGTTTTCTTGCGATTTCCCTGACTGGCGCCCCTGAACGCCTGCTTCCGACATGCTCTACAAGTTCAAGTCCAAGGCCTGCGGCGACGTGATCATGCTCGCGGCCAATGGTGATCAAGTGCTGCGCTTGGTCGGCCGCGAACCGGCGGCGCGGGGGATCTTCGAGGTTGACGCGATGCCCGGCCTGGTCGCGACGCTGATTCAGGCGGTGGCCGCCGATGACGCTGCGCGCCAGGCCAAGGTGGCGGCCGACAAGGCTGGGGCCGCCGGCGAAGGTCGCAGCGACGGTGTCGCATTGCGCCAGCGGGTCTGGCCGCTGGTGGAGATGCTGCGCCGCAGCCACGCAGCGCGCGAAGTCATTGTGTGGGGAGCATGAGCATGAAACTCTGGAGTGACAGTTGGGGCAACGGCGAGCGCATCGCTGCCCGCTACGCGGCGGGCCGCGTGGACGGCGCCAATGGGGTGGCCTTTGCTGACAATTTGAATCCGCACCTGGCCTGGAGCGACGTGCCGCCCGCCACCCGCTCGCTGGTGCTGATCTGCCACGACTTCGACGTACCGAGCCGGGGTGACGATGTGAACCAGCCCGACCGCGAGATTCCGAGCGATCTGCCGCGCGTGGACTTCTTTCACTGGGTGCTGGTGGATTTGCCGCCGAGCCTGGGCCAGATTGCCGAGGCTGAGTTCAGCCGCTGCTTCACTGCACGCGGCAAGCCGGGCCCCGAGGCGCCGCACGGCGCGCGCCAGGGCCTGAATGACTACACCGGCTGGTTTGCCGGCAACCCCGAGATGGCGGGCAACTACTTTGGCTACGACGGCCCTTTCCCGCCGTTCAACGACTCTCTGGTGCATCACTACGTGTTCACGCTCTACGCAATTGCGGTGCAGCGCTTGCCACTCGATGGGACGTTCACCGGCGCGCAGGTGCGTGCCGCGATGGCCGGGCAGGTGCTCGATGCGGCAACCCACTCCGGCACCTACACGCTTAACCGTCGGCTGCTCGGGTGAGCGAGGCGGCCACCCGCATCGTCGCCATTCGCCACGGCGAAACCGACTGGAATGCAGCCACGCGCATCCAGGGCCAGCTCGACATCGGACTGAACCAGCTTGGCCGCTGGCAAGCGCAACGCCTTGCCGAGGCCCTGGCTGACGAAGCGTTGGATGCGGTGTATGCCAGCGACCTGGCGCGTGCGCGGGACACGGCCCAGCCGCTGGCCCGCCGTGCCGGCCTGGCGGTTCACACCGACCCCGGCCTGCGTGAGCGCGGCTTCGGTGTCTTCGAGGGGCTGACGTTTGACGAAATCGAGCAACGCTTCCCCGACGGCGCGCGGCGCTGGCGCCAACGCGATGCCAGCTTTGGCCCCGAGGGGGGCGAAACGCTGACGGCCTTCTACGCCCGCGCAGTGGCCGCCGTCACCGGGTTGGCGGCGCGCCACCGCGGCCAGCACATCGCCGTGGTGGCGCATGGCGGCGTGCTCGATGCGCTGTACCGCGCCGCCACCCGGGTGGCGCTCGATGCACCGCGCACCTGGCAGGTGGGCAACGCCAGCATCAACCGCCTGCTGGCCAGCGACGCCGGCCTGACCTTGGTCGGCTGGGCTGACAGCTTGCATCTCGACGCCGCTGCGCCGACGGGGCAGGACGCGTTCAGCGCATGACCGCGTCCGCCTTCATCGGCCAGCCGGTGCAGACCATCGACACGCCGGCCCTGGTCGTGGACCTGGATGCCATGGAGCGCAACATCGCGTGCATGGCGGCGTTTGCGCAGCAGCACGGGCTGCGTTTGCGCCCGCATGCCAAGACCCACAAGAGCGCCTGGATCGCGGCACAGCAAGTGGCGGCCGGCGCGGTCGGCGTGTGCGTGCAAAAAACGAGTGAAGCCGAGGCCTTGGCCGCCGCGGGCGTGGCCGATATCTTCATCACCAACGAGGTCATCGATGTCGCCAAGCTGGCGCGCCTGGCCGCGCTGGCGCAGCGCTGCAGCCTGGCCGTGGCGGTGGACAGCGTGCTGGGCATCGAGCGCCTGGCCGCTGCCGTGCAGCAGGCGGGTTGTGCGCTCGGTGTCTTCGTCGAGATCGATGTCGGCCATGGCCGTTGCGGTGCGGCGCCACTGCAGGCCGGCGCGCTGGCAGCCCGGGTCGTGGCCTCAGGTCTGCGCTTTGCCGGGGTGCAGGCTTACCACGGTCGCGCCCAGCATGTACGCGGCGTGGCCGAGCGCACCGACGTCATTGCCCACGCTGGCGCCAAGGTGCGCGAAGCGCTCGCCGCCCTGGCACGTGCCGGCGTCGTCTGCCCGCTGGTCACGGGGGCCGGCACCGGCAGTTTCGTGCTGGAGGCGGCCAGTGGGCTGTGGGGCGAATTGCAGGCGGGCTCGTATGTCTTCATGGACCGCGACTACGCCGACAACACGCCGCTCGCGAAGGCGCCCGGTTTCGAGCACGCCTTGTTCATCAAGAGCCAGGTGATGAGCCGGGCGGAGGACCGCGCCGTCGTCGACGCCGGTCACAAGAGCCACGCCATCGACAGTGGCTTGCCAGTCGTCTGGGGGCGCAGCGATCTTGAGTTTTTCAACGGCGGTGACGAACACGGCGTGCTGCGGCGGCGCCACCCTGCGGCTGTGCTGCCCGGTCTCGGTGACCCCATCTGGCTGGTGCCTGGGCATTGCGACCCAACGGTCAACCTGCACGCCAGCCTGGTCGGCGTGCGCGGTGGCTTGGACCACGGCAGCGTCGAGCGCCTGATCAACGTTGACGCGCGCGGCTGCCTGAGCTGAACGCTCAGAACAACTCGCCGATACCGGCCTTGGGCGTGACGCCGAGGTGGCGGTAGGCGGCCAGGGTGGCGATGCGCCCTCGCGGCGTGCGCTGCAGAAAGCCTTGCTGAATCAGGTAGGGCTCGATCACGTCTTCGATGGTGCCGGCCTCTTCGCCAATCGCTGCCGCGACGTTTTCCAGGCCCACTGGGCCACCGTCGAAGCGGTGCACCACGGCTTCGAGCAGCTTGCGGTCCATCACATCGAAGCCCAAGGGGTCAACGTCGAGCATGACCAGGGCGGCTTCGGCCACGGCCTTGTCGATGCGACCGCTGGCTTTGACGTCGGCGAAGTCGCGCACGCGGCGCAGCAGGCGGTTGGCAATGCGCGGCGTGCCGCGGGCGCGGCGCGCAATCTCCAGCGTGCCGGCGGCGTCGATCGGCACCGTCAGCAGGCCGGCCGAGCGATGAACAATGCGTGCGAGTTCCTCAGCGGTGTAGAACTCCAGCCGCGCGACGATGCCGAAACGGTCGCGCAACGGGTTGGTCAGCATGCCGGCGCGGGTGGTGGCGCCGACCAGGGTAAAGGGCTGCAGGTCGAGCTTGATCGAGCGCGCGGCCGGGCCCTCGCCGATCAGGATGTCGATCTTGTAGTCCTCCAGCGCCGGGTCTTGACTCCGCTCAGACTCAATGAATATTCATGAACCAATAGTCGTGTCGCTGGAAGCGGCGAAAACTTTGGCGATCGACAACTTTAATTGGAATATTAGTAAATATTTTCACTGTTATTATTGTTGTTTTAAGTGAATTCTTG
>JANNGJ010000365.1:0-10972 GCA_031403815.1 Burkholderiales bacterium
GAGGGGGTTTCAGGCTGATCGTGGACGATTGAGCTACATTCAAACCAAGTGCTTGCGCGCCTCCCCGGCGGGTCCTCGACGAGACGGTTTCGCCGTCCACGATCAGACTGAAACGGGCGTCCACGATCGCTGAAATACGCACAATAGGTACTCCATCGGCGGCACGCCCACCATGCGCGTGAAACGCTGGTACGCCGCGGACCCGGAGCGGCCTTGGTCGCCAACCGCGCCACTGTCCACGAGCGCGCGGGATCGCCGTGCTCCCGTCGTACTGCGGGCAGGTCAAACGAGGCGACACTAGCAATCCGCTCGTGACTCGGACTGTGTCAGCCCAGGAGCGCAGCCACCGTTTTCATCGGCAAGTACATGCGCCGCGAGTTGCGCTGCAGCGGCTGAAAGTCGAAGTGGCGATAGAAGCTCACGGCCGCGTCGTCCTTGGCATCAACAACGACCGCCATCGCGGCGATCTGCTCCGAGTGAGTCAGGCTGCGATGCAGTGCCTCCATCAGCAGGAAAGCGCCAGCCCCCTGCCCTTTGAGCCGCAAATCCACCGCCAACCGTCCGATCAGAGTCACAGGCAATTGCGGGTAGCGAGGCAGCTTCTTGGCCAGGTCGGCGGCGATGTCCGCGATATCGACGATGGATGCCGAGAGCGTGTAGTAGCCCAGAACGTCGATCGCAGGCGGCTCCACAAGGACGAACGGTGCGGCGACGTGCTTGTCGGCGTCCTGCCGGGCTTGTTGATGCAAGTAGCGGTCGAGCCCCTCCGTCCCGCAAGCAAAACCTGAGCGCTCGTGTCGTTTTGCCAGCGCCTCGATCCGCCAGCCAACGGCACGAGCGATGTGACTAGCGACCAAGGCGCTTCTTGTAGGCCGCCGCCGTCTTGCGAAGGGCCGCACCCGGAGCCCGAGGGGCCAGCAAGCTCTTGACGAACGCCGTCTGCTCGGCTCGAGAAAGGCGGATCAATTCATGATCCTCGATCACCTTGGACGCCGCCTCGTGGGCACTGACCACAACGAATTCTGTCAGCGTGCGTCCCGAAAGTGCCGCTGCCCGCTGCAAGACACTCTTCTGTGCAGACGAAATCCGCGCCTCAAGGCGAGCGCCTCGGGTGCTGTCGACGACGGTGGTTCCTGCTCTGGTCATGCCCGGACTCGACTTACGGTGGTGTACAGCAAGTGTACGGCAACTGTCCGGACACCTCACACGCACGCGTGGCCCTTGCGTCCCCTCCGTCCGGCTCCGAAGCCGGTATTCGCGAGCTCAACGACGAACTACGCGAATCTGCGGGAAAGACTTGGGGTTTGGAATTCGCAATGCGGAAACCGCAGCTCCCACCGCCCTAAGTCGTTGATTTTGTTGGCGGAGTGGACGGGACTCGAACCCGCGACCCCCGGCGTGACAGGCCGGTATTCTAACCAACTGAACTACCACTCCACGCGGTGGCTGCGTTGCCGGATTGCTCCGCAAGTGCAGCCAGACTTGTCCAACAAATGTTGGCGTCCCCTAGGGGATTCGAACCCCTGTTACAACCGTGAAAGGGTCGTGTCCTAGGCCTCTAGACGAAGGGGACTTGAAACCTTCATCCCACCTGAACTGCGCGCCCGCCCTGCTCCTCGACCTCGCGGTTTTGGTGGAGGTAAGCGGGATCGAACCGCTGACCTCTTGCATGCCATGCAAGCGCTCTCCCAGCTGAGCTATACCCCCTTTTTGCGAATCTCGGGAGCGGCCACGCCGTTCAAGCAAGACCACGATTATAGCCAGCAAATTTAGGCCAGGCTCATCCGGGCCAGCACCAGTTCCCTGGCGAAGAGGGCCAGTACGGCGTCGATCGATGGGGTTTGCGCGCGACCGCAAACCAGCACGCGCAAGGCGGGTGCAATCTGCGGCATCTTCATCTGGTTCGAGACCAATGTCTCCTTGATCGCGCCAGCAATCGCCGCCTTGTCCCACACGATCGATGTGAAGCGCTCGCGCAAGCTGGCCAGAGCGGGCCGCACAGCATCCGTGACATGCGCAGCAAGCTCATCGGCCGGCGCGGTGACCGCCGCAAAGTACATCTGCAGCCAATCGGCAATCTCGACCGTTGTGCTGCAACGGTCCTTGAACAAGGCGCAGGCACGCGCCAAGTGGTCGAGGTCGGTGGCCTGCACGCCGCGCGACGCCAGTTGTGCCTGCACCAGCAAGGCCAGTCGCGCGTCGTCGGCTTGCTTGATGTAGTGGGCATTGACCCAGGCCAGCTTGGCCGGGTCCCACTGGGCCGGGCTCTTGGCCAGGTGGCTACCATCGAACCAGGTCACCATCTGCTCGCGTGTGAACAGCTCTTCGTCGCCGTGGCTCCAGCCCAGCCGCGCCAGGTAGTTGAGCATGGCCTCGGGCAGGTAGCCGGCGTCCTCATAGGCCGTGACACTGACCGCGCCACGGCGCTTGGACAGCTTGAGCCCATCGTCACCAAGGATGATCGGACAGTGGCCAAATTGCGGCAGCGGCGCGCCCAGGGCGTTGAAGATGTTGATCTGCCACGGCGTATTGTTGACATGCTCGTCGCCACGGAAGACATGCGTGATGCGCATGTCCCAATCGTCCACGACGACAGCGAAGTTGTAGGTCGGCACGCCCAGCGCACCGTCCGGTGCCGGCCGCACCAGGATCAAGTCATCGATCTCGCGGTTGCTGATCGTGATCGGGCCCTTGACGAGGTCGTTCCATGTCACCTGGCCGTCGACCGGATTCTTCAGCCGGATCACCGGCTGAACATCGGCCGGTGGCATGGGCAGCGCCTTGTTGGGCTCAGGGCGCCAGCGCCCGTCGTAGTGGGTCTTCTCGCCGCGCGCGCGCTGGGCTTCGCGCATCGCATCGAGTTCGGCCGGACTGCAATAACAACGGTAGGCATGACCGGCCTTGATCAACTGCTCGGCCACGTCCTGGTAGCGCTCGAGCCGCTGCATCTGGTAGATCGGGCCTTCGTCATGGTCCAGACCGAGCCAGTGCATCGAGGCCAATATTTGCGCGACCGAGTCTTGGGTGGAGCGCGCCACATCGGTGTCTTCGATACGCAGCACGAACTGCCCCCTGTGGTGACGCGCATAGGCCCATGAGTACAAGGCGGTGCGTGCCGTGCCCAGGTGCAGGAAGCCCGTCGGCGACGGCGCAATGCGGGTGCGAACCGTCATGTCAACAGCGCCAGGCCACGCGCAATGTCAGCCTTCAGGTCCTCGACGTCATCGAGCCCGACGCCGAGCCGGACCATGCCCTGCGTGATGCCTGCGGCTTGGCGCTGCGCTTCACTCAGCCGACCGTGCGAGGTGCTGGCGGGGTGGGCGATGGTGGTCTTGGTGTCACCAAAATTCGTGCAGATCGAGCAGATGCGCGTGGCATCGATCACGGCGAACGCACCCGCGCGGCCGCCCTTGACGGTGAAGGTCACCACCGCCCCGCCCTGCCCCGACTGCTGGGCCATGGCCAGCGCGTGCTGCGGGTGCGAAGGCAGGCTTGGGTGATAGACACGCTCGACCATGGGCTGGGTTTCAAGCCATTGCGCCATCGCCAGCGCGCGCGCGCTCTGCGCCTGCATGCGGATCGACAGCGTCTCCAGCCCCTTCAGCACCACCCACGCATTGAAGGGTGAGAGGCTCATGCCCGCAGCGCGCATGACGGGCACAAATTTTTCATTCACGAGCTTGTCGCTGGCGCACAGGGCACCCGCGATCACGCGGCCCTGGCCGTCGAGGTATTTGGTGCCCGAGTGCATGACGATGTCGGCGCCCAACTTCGTGGGTTGCTGCAATGCCGGGGAGCAAAAACAGTTGTCGACCACCAGCAGCGCGCCTGCCTCGTGTGCAACCTGGGCCAGGGCGGCGATGTCGCACACCTCCGTCAGTGGGTTGGTCGGCGACTCGACGAACAACAGCTTCGTGTTCGGCCGCACAGCCGCGCGCCACTGCGCCACGTCGGTCTGCGAGACGAAGTCGGTCTGCACCCCGAATTTGCCAAACTCGCCTTGCAACAGCCTGATGGTCGAGCCAAAGACGCTTTGTGAGCAAATCACGTGGTCGCCCGACTTCAGCAGCGCCATGACCAGCAGCAGGATCGCCGCCATGCCGCTCGATGTCCCAATGCAGGCCTCGGTACCTTCGAGTGCGGCCAGGCGGCGCTCCATCATGGTCACCGTCGGATTCGAGAAGCGGGTGTAGACGAAGGCCTCTTCCTCGTTGGCAAAGCGTGCGGCCGCCGTCGCGGCGTCCGGGTGCACGAATGCGCTGGTCATGTACAGCGCCTCCGAGTTCTCGCCCCATTGCGACGGTGGCAGCCCCTCGCGCACCGCCAGGGTGTCGAGCCGCACCTCCGGCGGCAGTTCCACGCGCGGCAGTTTCTTGCTGTCGTGGCTCATGCTTGCTCGGCCTCTCCACGCAGGGCCAGACGGCCGCGGTCGTTGGATTCTTCTTCGTCAAACTGCAGCCGCCGCTGGGCTTCGAGTGCGGCAAAGTCGTCGTCGCTGACGTCACCCGTGATGTAGCGGCCGTCGAAGCAGCTGGCTTCGAAGCTGACGATGCGCGGGTTGAGCGCAGCGACCACACGCTTCATGGCGTCCACATCCTGGTAGATCAGCGCGTCAGCACCGATGAACTGGCGAATCTCTTCGATGCTGCGGTCGTGCGCGATCAACTCGTCCTTGGTCGGCATGTCGATGCCGTAGACATTGGGGAAGCGCACGGGTGGCGCCGCCGAGGCCATATAGACCTTTCGCGCGCCGGCCTCGCGCGCCATCTGCACGATCTCCTTGCTGGTGGTGCCGCGCACGATCGAGTCATCCACCAGCAGCACGTTGCGGCCCTTGAACTCGACGCCGATGGCATTGAGCTTCTGGCGCACGCTCTTCTTGCGCACTTCCTGGCCGGGCATGATGAAGGTGCGGCCAACGTAGCGATTCTTGACGAAGCCTTCGCGGTAGGGCTTGCCGATCTTCTGCGCCAATTGCATCGCGCTGGGACGGCTCGATTCGGGAATCGGGATCACGACATCGATCTCCGACGGCGGCATGGTCGAGATCAGACGCTGGGCCAAGGTCTCGCCCATGTTCAGACGCGCCTGGTACACCGAGACGCCGTCCATCACGGAGTCGGGTCGGGCCAGATAGACGAACTCGAACATGCACGGGTTCAGGCTCGGCCGCAGCGCGCATTGGCGCGTGTGCATCGCGCCCGCCATGTCGATGAAGATGGCCTCGCCAGGGGCCACGTCGCGCGCCAGTTGGTGGCCGGTGCCGTCGAGGGCCACGCTTTCGCTGGCGACCATCACTTCACCGTCCTTGTCCCGGCTGAAGACCAGCGGGCGGATACCGTAGGGATCGCGAAACGCGAGCAGGCCGTGCCCGGCAATCAGCGCGATCACCGCATATGACCCCTTGACGCGGCGGTGCACCGCCGCGACGGCCTTGAAGATGGTGTCGGGCGTGAGCGGCAGGTCGCGCGCGGCCATCTCGATCTCGTGCGCCAGGATGTTGATCAGGACTTCGGTGTCGCTCTCGGTGTTGATGTGGCGCCGATCGACCTCGAACAACTCGGCCTTGAGCGCGTGCGCATTGGTCAGGTTGCCGTTGTGCACCAGCACGATGCCGAAGGGGGCGTTGACGTAGAAAGGCTGGGCCTCTTCTTCGCTGTAGGCGTTGCCGGCGGTTGGGTAGCGCACCTGGCCAAGACCGACGTTGCCGGGCAGCGCGCGCATGTTGCGGGTGCGGAAGATGTCGCGCACCATGCCCCGCGCCTTTTGCATGAAGCACTTGGTGCCCTGCATCGTGACGATGCCCGCCGCGTCCTGGCCGCGGTGCTGCAACAGCAAGAGCGCGTCATAGATTAGTTGATTGACGGGCGCTTTGGAAATCACGCCGACGATGCCACACACGGTAAGGGTTCCTTTCAGGCGGGCAGGTGCTGGGCCAGCGACTCTGGCAACACCGGCTTGAGGCCTTGCAACAGGGCACCCAGCCAGGCTGCGCCTTGCGAATCCTGCCAGGCCGGTGAACGCACGGCGGGCGTCAAGCTCACCACGGTCGCCACCGCCAGCAGCAACACGGCGCCGCGCAACAGGCCGAAGCCCGCGCCGAGCACACGGTCGATGGCCTGCAGCGGCGTGGCGTGGATGAGCTGGCGCAGCAGGCGCGAGGCCAAGGCCCAGACCACCAGGGCGCCGATGAACACCAGCGCGAAGGCAGCGCCCTGGTTCAAAGCGCTGCCCGGGTCGCCGACCGGCAGCATCGGCGCCACGGTGGCGGCGAAGGCCTGGGCCGCGACATAGGCGGCCACCCAGCCCAGCAGGGACAGCACCTCGAAAGTCAGCCCGCGCCAGAGGCCGACGAAGACAGACAGCGCCAGCGCTGCGGCCAAGGCCCAGTCGACCCAGCCGAGGGCCGGCAGGCTCATAGGGTCAGCACCGCGGCAGGCAGCCCGACTGCCTTGACCTTGGCCGCCGACTGCTCGGCCTCGTCACGCGACGCGAAGGGGCCCAGGCGCACGCGAATGCGTTTGCCGGCCTCCGTCTCGACCACTTGCGTGTAGGTGCGCAAGCCCAGCTTCTCCACCTTGGCCCGCGCCTCGCGCGCGAGCGCGGCCTCGGCGAAAGCACCCACCTGGACCACGAAGCGACCGGGCGCCTCTGCACTCGCAGGCGCGTCGGCCTTGGGCGGCATAACGGGGGCAACACTTGGTACGGCAGGCGCCTTGACGGCCACCGGAGGTACGGCACTCACCAGCGCCGGTTTGGGCGCGCTCGCCGGAGCCGGCTTGGTGACGGACTCGGGTTTGGCAACCGCTTTCGCCACGCCATCCGCGGGTGCCGAAATCTCCTTGCCAGCGTCGGCCTTGGTCTCGGTCATGACGACCACCGCCGGCGCCGGCGGGGCTGCAAGGGCCCGCGCGGCCGGTAGCGTCAGGGGTGCGGCGCCCTCCTTGCGCGGAATCTCGATCGGCAAGTCCACCGGGATCGGGCGTGGCTGGGTCTCGAACAACACCGGGAAGGCGATCACGCCGATGCCCAGCAACAGCACGGCGCCGATCAAGCGTCGGCGTGCGCGCGTGCGTGCGGCATCGACGTCCAAGGCCGCACCGGCACCCGGTGTGGCCCCGGGAGTCGGGCGCTTGAAGAAGGAAAACAGGCCCATGCGAGTGGTGGCGGTGGCGTTGAGGGGCTTCGTCGGCGACAGCACGCTGTCTTCTCGCCGGCCGCCTTGGGCCGCGCTCAGACCGCGTGCTTGGCCGACAAGCGCGGCAGTCCTTGTCGCAGTACGCCGCCGACCGTCAGGAAAGAGCCGAAGATCAAAATTCTATCAGTGGGGTCTGCCGCGGCCAGGGCTGCCGCTAGCGCTGCCGACGGATCGGCATGCTCGCTGACACTGGCCGCCGGCCGCAGCGTTCGCGCCAGCGCCGCCAACTGGCCTGCGGTCGCGGCGCGGCCCGTGGGCAGGTCGGTGCAATACCAGGCGTCAACCAGGGGCGCGATGCGGCCCATCAGGCCGATCAAGTCCTTGTCCGCCATGGCACCAAACACGGCATGCGTGCGCGGGTAGAAACCCATCTGATCGAGGTTCAGAGCCAGCGCTGCCACCGAGTGCGGGTTGTGGGCCACGTCAAGCACCAGCGTCGGCTGCCCTGGCACGATCTGGAAGCGCCCGGGCAGCTCCACCGTGGCCAGGCCCTGCCGCACCGCCTGCGCCGGGATCGGCAAGCGCTCTCGCAAGGCCTCGAAGGCGGCCAACACGCCGGCGGCGTTGAGCAACTGATTGGCGCCGCGCAATGCCGGGTAGGCCATGCCGCTGTAGCGCCGGCCACGGCCCGACCAGGCCCATTGCTGGCGGTCACCCGAGTGATTGAAGTCGCGCCCGACCAGCCACAGGTCGGCGCCGATGGCCTGCGCGTGGGCCACCACGGACTGTGGCGGCATCGGGTCACTGACGATGGCCGGCTTGCCGGGGCGCATGACCTGGGCTTTCTCCAGGCCGATCGACTCACGGTCTGGCCCGAGGTACTCCATGTGATCGAGATCGATGCTGGTGATGATGGCGCAATCGGTGTCGATGGCGTTGACGGCGTCGTAGCGCCCGCCGAGCCCAACCTCAAGGATCACCAGGTCAAGCGGTTCGTGGGCCAGCAGATGCGCAATGGCCAGCGTGGTGAACTCGAACTTGGTCAAGGTGATGTCCCCGCGCGCCGCCTCAACCGCCGCGAAATGCGGTAGCAGGGCATCGGCCGTGACGGCTTGGCCGCCGACACGGCAGCGCTCTTCGAAGTTCACCAGCTCCGGCTTCTGGTAGGTGCCGACGCGCCAGCCCGCCGCCAGAGCGATCGACTCCAGCATCGCGCAGGTGGAGCCCTTGCCATTGGTGCCAGCCACCGTGATCACAGGTACCGAGAACGCCAGACGCAGGCGCTGCTTGACCTGGACCGTGCGCTCCAGCGACAGATCCATCGAGATCGGGTGCATGCGCTCGCAGTGCGCGAGCCAGTCGGCGAGCGTCGCTGGGATCACGCCACCGCGTCGGCGCTCTGGCGCTGCAACATCGCCAGCGTTCTTGCGATCACGGCGCGCAACTGACGCCGGTCGACGATCATGTCGATGGCGCCCTTGCCGATCAGGAACTCGCTGCGCTGGAAGCCTTCGGGCAGCTTCTCGCGCACCGTGTTCTCGATCACCCGCGGCCCGGCAAAGCCGATCAGCGCCTTGGGCTCGGCCATCACCACATCGCCCATGAAGGCGAAGCCGGCCGAAACGCCGCCCATGGTTGGGTCAGTGAGCACGCTGATGTAGGGCAGGCCGGCCTTGGCCAGGCGCGTCAGCGAGGCGTTCGTCTTGGCCATCTGCATCAACGACAGCAGGCCTTCCTGCATGCGCGCGCCGCCGGTTGCAGTGAAGCAGATGAAGGGCACCTTCTGCTCGATGGCGGTGTGCACGCCACGCACGAAGCGCTCGCCGACCACGGAGCCCATCGAGCCGCCCATGAAATCGAACTCGAAGCAGGCCGCGACCACCGGAATGGTGTGCACCGCGCCGCCGACGACGATCAGTGCGTCGGTCTCGCCAGTGGCTTCGAGGGCGTCGCGCAGGCGCTCCGGGTACTTCTTGCTGTCCTTGAACTTCAGCGCATCGACGGGCACCACTTCCTGGCCGATCTCATAGCGGCCCTCAGGGTCGAGGAAGGCGTCGAGCCGCGCACGCGCGCCGATGCGGTGGTGCTGGTCGCACTTGGGGCAGACGTTTTGATTCTGGTCCAGATCGGTCTTGTAGAGCACCGTCTCGCACGAGGGGCACTTGATCCACAGACCCTCGGGCACCGTGCGGCGCTCGCTCGGGTCGGTCGGCTGCATCTTGGGCGGCAGCAGTTTTTCGAGCCAGCTCATCGAGGAGTCCCTTCGTCGAGTGCGGCGCGGATCTCGGCAATGAATGCCGCCGCCGCGGGGGCCAGAGTATCGCGCGTTTGGGTGTGCATCAGTTGCACCAGCGCCGAGCCGATCACGACCGCGTCGGCCGTGCGGGCGACGGCCTTGGCGGTGGCGGCGTCGCGAATACCGAAGCCCACGCCGAGGGGGACCTTCACATGCTGGCGAATACGCGGCAGCACGGCAGCGACCGCGTCGGTGTCGAGGTGCCCTGCCCCTGTGACGCCCTTCAGCGAGACGTAATAGACATAGCCACTGGCGATGCGGCCGACGTCTTTCATGCGCTGTTCGGTCGAAGTCGGCGCCAGCAGGAAGATCGGGTCCAGTGCCTCGGCTTTCAGCGCCGCTGCGAAGCTTTCGGCCTCCTCGGGCGGGTAGTCCACCACCAGCACGCCATCGACGCCGGCCGCCTTGGCGTCGGCGATGAAGCGCGGGATGCCGTAGCGTTCGATCGGGTTGGCGTAGCCCATCAACACCACCGGCGTCGTGGCATTGTGTGCGCGAAAGCCACGCACAAAACCCAGCACTTGCGTCATGCCGATGCCCTTGGCCAGCGCGCGCTCGCTGGCCTTCTGGATCACGGGTCCGTCGGCCATCGGGTCCGAGAAAGGGACACCGAGTTCGATGATGTCGGCGCCCGCCTTCGCCATCGCCAGCATCACCTCGACTGTCGCCTCGGGCAGTGGATCGCCGGCGCAGATGTAGGGAATCAGCGCCTTGCGGCCTTGTTGACCGAGTGCGCTCAAGCAGGCTTCGATGCGGCTCATCGCTTCACCGCCTGGCCTTTGCACGACGGGCGACAGAAGAACTCAGCGCCCGACAAGTCGGCGACGGTGCCGATGTCCTTGTCGCCGCGCCCCGACAAATTTACCAGCAGATTCTGTTCGCTCTTCATGCTGGCGGCCAGCTTCATTGCGTAGGCCACGGCATGCGCCGACTCGAGCGCCGGGATGATGCCTTCGGTGCGGCACAGACGGTGAAACGCCAGCATCGATTCGTCGTCTGTGATGGCCACGTACTCGGCACGCCCAATGTCCTTGAGGTAGGCATGCTCCGGGCCGACGCCAGGGTAGTCGAGGCCGGCCGAGACAGAGTGCGTCTCCGTGATCTGTCCGTTGGCGTCCTGCAGCAGGTAGGTGCGGTTGCCGTGCAGCACGCCGGGCGTTCCTGCGATCAGCGAGGCCGAGTGCTTGCCGGAGTCCAGGCCCAGGCCCGCGGCTTCGACGCCGATCAGGCGCACCTTTTCGTGTTCGATATAGGGATAGAAGAGGCCCATCGCATTGCTGCCGCCGCCGACGCAGGCGATCACCGCATCCGGTTGCCGGCCTGGGCCGATCATCTCGGGCATCTGCACCAGGCATTCATCACCGATCACGCGCTGGAAGTCGCGCACCATCATCGGATAGGGGTGCGGGCCCGCCACGGTGCCGATGATGTAGAAGGTGTTCTCGACATTGGTGACCCAATCACGCAGGGCTTCGTTGAGCGCGTCCTTCAAAGTGCGCGAGCCGCTCTCGACCGGAACGACTTTGGCGCCGAGCAGG
>JANNGJ010000366.1:0-3124 GCA_031403815.1 Burkholderiales bacterium
GCTGATGCGTTCCGCGGCACCCGACCCGAATCGCCTGCTCGGTGCGCGCACCTTCCTGCACCCGGTGGTGATATCGCTGGCCACTTTCGATCAGCTCGTCGCCGGCTGGCAAGGCGCGCCGCAAACCATCTACAGCGATCACTTCCTCGAAGTCGATCCGATCGACGGGCCGATCGGCTACAAGCTCGAAGCACCGCCGCTGCACCCGTTGATCTTCACGACCACGATGAACGGCTACGGCCGCGATGCTGCGGTGCGCTTCGCTGAGTTTCCCAACAGCCACGCCTTGCTCGCGCTGATGCGCGATGGCTTTCATGCCGACTCGCCAGGCGGGCGCGTGAAGCTGCGCGGCGACGGCTCGCCCGAACTCGACTACCCGCTGACGCCCTTCGTGATGGACGGCGCGCGACGCGCGTTGCTGACGATGGCCGAGCTGCAATTTGCCGCCGGCGCCAAACAAGTCTCCGTCGGCCACGAATTGGCTCCGCCCTACACGAGCTGGGCCCAGGCGCGCGAAGACATCCGTGCGCTGCCGATGCAGCCGCTGTTGACCAAGGTTGTCAGCGCCCACGTGATGGGCGGCTGCGGCATGGCTGCTGATGACCAGCGCGGCGTCGTGCGGCCCGACGGTGTGCATTGGCAGATCGACAACCTATCGGTGCACGATGGTTCGCTGTTCCCCACCAGCATCGGCGCCAACCCGCAACTCTCGGTCTACGGCTTGACAAACAAGCTCGCCACGCAGCTTGCCCAGCGCTTGTCCGGGCGCGAGGTCAAACTCGCGGCCTGATGCTCGCGCGGCTGCAAAAATTCACCACCCTGGGCCTGCTGGCGCTCGCGCTGCTGTGGGGCGGGCTGGCCTGGCGCGCCGGCCATGCGGCGTGGGCCCTGGGGGGCGCGCTGCTGATCGTCTTCGGCTACACCCTGGTGCTGGCGCTCGAGTTCATGCTCCTGCGCCTAGCGCATGGAGACGACCCCGTACCGCGCGCCACGCCGCGCCAACTGCTGCGCGCCTGGTGGGGTGAAGTCGGTTCCGCGCCGCTGGTGTTTTGCTGGCGCCAACCGTTTCGCAGCCGGCGCTGGCCCGACCACCTGCCCGCCGACGCGCAGGGCCGGCGCGGCCTGTTGCTGGTGCACGGCTTCGTCTGCAACCGCGGGGTGTGGAACACCTGGCTCGAACGCTTGCACGCGCGCAACCTGCCCTACATCGCCGTCAATTTGGAACCGGTGTTCGGCTCGATCGACGACTACGCCGCCGCCCTCGAAGCCGCCGTTCAGCGGCTCGAGCGTGCCACCGGCCTGGCGCCGGTAGTCGTGGCCCACAGCATGGGGGGGCTGGCGCTGCGCCGCTGGTGGGCCGAGGCGGGCAACGACGCCCGCGTGCATCACGCCATCACGATCGGCTCACCCCACGCTGGCACCTGGTTGGCACGCTTTGCGATGACGCTCAATGGGCGCCAGATGCAGCAGCGCTCGCCGTGGTTGCACGATGCCGTGGTGCAGCATGAGCCGGCCGGCCGCGCGTCGCGCCTGACCTGCTTCTACAGCCACTGCGACAACATCGTCTTCCCGGCCTCGACCGCCAGCGTAGCCGGTGCCGACAACCGGCATCTGCCCGGCGTGGCCCATGTGCACATGGTCAGCCGCCCCGAGCCCTGGGAAGAAACCTTGCGCTGGCTCAGTTGAAGCTGCGCTCGGTGGGCAAGACCACGCCGGCCTCCACTTCGCCCTCTGCTGCGATCTGTTCGCGCACCGCGCCGTAGACCGGCGTGAAGTCGGGCGCCGTCGCTTCGAACAGTTGATCGAAAGAGTCGATCACGAAGTAGCTCGCCTGGTAGCTGTCGATCTTGTACTTCGTTCGCATCAGGCGTTTCAGCTCGAAGCCGATGCGCTGCGCCTCGGGGCTCATCACGCTGTGGTGCAGTTCACCGGCCGATGAGAGGATGCCGGCCCCATAAGCCCGCAAGCCGCCCTTGGTTGCAATCAAGCCGAACTCCACCGTGTACCAGTACAAGCGCGCCAGCAACTCGCAGGCGTCGAGCCGGCTGGCCTTCAAGCCGCCTGCGCCGTAGGCCTGCATGTAATCGGCAAAGACGGGGTTGAAGAGCAGCGGCACATGGCCGAACAGATCATGGAAGACATCGGGTTCGACGATGTAGTCGAACTCTTCGGGCTTGCGCAGCCAGTCCGTGACCGGAAACTTGCGCGCTGCCAAGAGGGCGAAGAAAGCCTCTTCCGGAATCAAACCGGGCACGCTCACGACCTGCCAGCCGGTCGCCTTGATCAGGCGCTCCGAGATCGCCTCGAAGCGCGGGATGCGATCGGGCTCGCCGAGCTCGCGCACCGCGGCGATGAACTCGTCGCAGGCCAGTCCCGGTAACTGCTGCACTTGTCGCGCGTAGAGGCGCCGGTAGGTGTCGTGGTCGGCGGCGCTGTACTGCGCGTAGTCTTGTTCGCAGGTGTAGTCGGCGCGCGCGCGGGCGTAGTCGCCGCGCGGCGGCCGCGTGCCCTCGCCATAGGTGACAGGTGCCACGCCCTGGTTCAGTGCCTTCTCGAGGGTCATGTCTTCAAAACGCCTCGCCGCATCTGGTCAAGCTCGATGCTTTCAAACAAGGCCTTGAAGTTGCCTTCGCCGAAGCCCTGATCGCCCTTGCGCTGAATGAACTCGAAGAAGATCGGGCCGAGCTGGTTCTCGCTGAAGATTTGCAGCAGCAACTCGCCGGCCTTGCCGTCGACCAGGATCTTGCGCTTCTTCAACTCGGCGACGTTCTCGCCGTGGCCGGGGATGCGCTTGTCCACCAGTTCGTAATAGGTGTCGACGGTGTCGAGCAGCTTGACGCCGGCGGCGCGCATCGCATCCACCGTGGCCGGCAGGTGCGACGAGCCGAGCGCAATGTGCTGAATACCTTCGCCGTGGTACTTGTCCAGGTATTCCTGGATCTGCCCCGCCTTCTCGTTGCCCTCTTCATTGATCGGGATGCGGATCTTGCCGCAGGGGCTGGTCATGGCCTTGCTCTTGACGCCGGTGACCTGGCCCTCGATGTCGAAGTAGCGCACCTCGCGGAAGTTGAACAGGCGCTCGTAGAAATCGGCCCACTCGCTCATGCGGCCGCGGTGCACGTTG
>JANNGJ010000367.1:0-7438 GCA_031403815.1 Burkholderiales bacterium
CTGGCTGTCGCCCAGGTCGGCGTGGGCCAGGGCCAGCAGGTTGTGGCAGGCCGTGACGCCGGAGCCGCATTGCTGCACCACTTCGGCGGCGGGGTGGCTGGCCAGCAAGGGCAGCCATTCGGCGCGCAGGGCGGCCGGGGACTTGAAGCGGCCGTCGGCGCCGAGGTTGTCTATGAAGAAGCGGTTGCGCGCGCCGGGGATGTGGCCGGCCGCGCGGTCGAGCGGCTCGACCTCGCCGCGAAAGCGCTCACCGGCGCGGGCGTCGATCAAGGGTGTGCGCCCGAGGCGGGTCTGCAGGGCGTCGGCATCGATGACCGCCATCGCTGCGGGCTGCGCGGGGTAGGGCGCGGCCGTCGGCTGCGCGGGTGCCTCGGTGCTCAGGGTGCCGCCCGCGTCGTTCCAGGCGGGCAGGCCGCCGTCGAGCACGGCCACATCGGTGTGGCCCATCCAGCGCAACAGCCACCAGGCGCGCGAGGCGTAGGGGCCGCCCTGGGCGTCGTAGCAGACCACGGCGCGGGCGGGCGTGACGCCGAGCTGGCCCAGGCGCTCGGCCAGGGCGGCGCGCTCGGGCAGCGGGTGGCGGCCGAGAAAGCGGCCGGCAGCGTTGTGCTTGGCGCCGGCCAGATCGCGTTCGAGGTGCAGGTACTGAGCGCCTGGCAGATGGCCCGCGCGCCAGGCGCGCTCGCCGGCCTCGGTGTCGGTCAGCTCGAAGCTGCAGTCGAACACCAGGGGCGGCGTGGCGCTGCGCAGTTGCGCCATCAGATCGGTGGCAGTGACAAGGGTCTTCATGTCGGGTTGGGGGGCGAGCGGGTCTCGGGATTGTCGGGCTGCTGTCGGGTGCGCAGCAAGGTGGCGGCCAGGCCGGCGGCCATGATCAGGGCCATGCCCGCCAGGGCCATCCAGGTCACGGGGTCGTCGAACAGCAGCACACCGAAGATGAAGGAGAACACGATGCCCAGGTATTGCAGGGCAGCGTTGGAGAGCGTCCTGCCGATGCGGTAAGCGCGCGTCATCATCATCTGCGCGGTGGTGGCCAGCAGGCCGATGGCCAGCAGCAGCCCGGCGCCACGCCAGCTATGAGCGCTGGTGCCCTGCGACAGCATCCACAGCGCGCCGATGACGAGGCCGCCGAGCGAGAAGAAGAACACGATGCGCTCCTCGGGCTCGCCGGCGCGGCCCAGCGCGGTGACTTGCAGGTAGGCCATCGCCGCCAGCAAGCCCGAACTCAGGCCGGCCAGGCCATGCCAGAGTTGTTGCTGCTCGATGGCCGGGCGCAGCACCAGCGCCACGCCGACAAAGCCCGCGAGCACGGCGCCTACCAAACGCCCATCGACCCGGGCTGCGCCCAGCAACACGGAGCCGCCGAGCAGGAACAGCGCCATCCACACCGAGGACATGTAGTTCAACGTCATGGCCGTGGCCAGGGGCAGGCCACCAATCGCGTAGAACCACAGCAGCAGTGATACCGCACCGGTGAGACAGCGCCAGAAGTGCATCGACGGCATGGCAGTGCGCAGCGACGTGCCGCGAACGCGCGTCAAGGCGAAGATGAAAAGGGCCCCGACAACGCTGCGGTAGAAGACCAACTCACCCGCGCCGTACAGGGCCGAGGCCCACTTGACGCAGACTGCCATCACCGAGAACAGCAGCGCAGCGCCGAGCATCAGCCACGGCGCCGTGGGCCCGCGGGCGCGGGCGCTCACGCCGGCAGCGGAAGTTGGCGCCGGTACCACTCGTGGAAGTGCTGCATGCCGTCTTCCATCGGGCTCTGGTAGGGGCCGGCATCGTCGTCGCCGCGCTCCATCAGGGCCTGGCGGCCCGCGTCCATGCGCAGCGCGATCTCGTCGTCTTCGATGCAGGTTTCCAGGTAGGCGGCCTGCTGTGCCTGCACGTACTCGCGCTCGAAGGCGGCGATTTCCTCCGGGTAGAAAAACTCGACCAGGTTGAGGGTCTTGCGCGGGCCCTTGGGGATCAGGGTCGAGACCACGAGTACGTTCGGGTACCACTCGACCATCACGCCCGGGTAGTAGGTCAGCCAGACCGCGCCGTGGCGCGGCGGTGTGCCCTTCTGATACCGCAGCACGGCGTCCTGCCATTGGCGATAGACCGGCGAGCCGGCCTTGCCCAGGGCCTCACCGCCCGACTGGGCCACGCCGACGGTCTGGACCGAAAAGTCGCGCCCCATTTGCCACTGCAGGTCGTCGCAGGACACAAAGTTGCCCAGGCCAGGGTGAAACGGCCCGACGTGGTAGTCCTCAAGATAAACCTCGATGAAAGACTTCCAGTTGTAGTCGCACTCGTGCAGGTGGCTGCGGTCGTAGACGTAGCCGCTGAAGTCCAGGCCGGCACGCGCGCCGAGTGCGGCCAGGTCGGTGGCCACATCGCGGCCGTTGGCCTCGAAGAGCAGGCCGTTCCACTGCTGCAAGGGGTAGTTGGGCAGGTTCAGGCAGGGATCCTGGGCGAAGTGCGGAGCGCCGATGAGGCGGCCGTGTGGGTCGTAGGTCCATCGGTGCAGCGGGCAGACGATGTTGGCGGGCTGGCCCGGCAAGGCGCCACGGCCGCGCAACATCAGGGCCTGGCGGTGGCGGCAGACGTTGGACACCAACTCGACACCATCGGCCGTGCGCACCAGGGCGCGGCCTTCGCCTTCATGGACCAGGGTGTGGAAATCGCCGGCGTCTGGCACCGCCAGAGCGTGGCCGACGTAGCGCGGGCCGTCGCGAAACAGGGTGTCGCGCTCGCGCTGGAACAGGGCCGCATCGAAGTAGCTGGCCACCGGCAACTGGGACAGACCAGGCCGCAGTGCAGCGCGGGTATTGCTCAAGTCGGACATGGCGGGCGGGGCCTCGGCAGCGAGGGCGGGATTGTATAGACCGGTGGCAGGCCCTGCGCCCTGCTGGAGGCCCCCCGTCGCGTTTGCACAAAGGGACGCAAAGCCTGGGCCGGGGCGCACAGGTCGGCTGACTACAATCGGCGCCTGGTTTTTATCTGCCGAGATGCCACGTTCCACCTCCACGACCCTGCCAGCGACCGAGCCCGTGCCGCCGCGCTATGAAGATGCCTTGGGCGAACTCGAGCGCTTGGTGCAGCGCATGGAAGAGGGCCAGTTGCCGCTCGACCAGTTGCTCGACAACTACCGCCGCGGCGCAGAGCTGCTGGAGCTGTGCCGTTCGCGGCTGAGCGCGGTCGAGCAACAGGTCAAGGTGCTGGAAGATGGCCAGCTTAAGCCCTGGGCGCCTGCGGCATGAGCGCGTTGAGTTCCGCCGCTCGTGCTGCGCACCAAGCGCCTGCCGCAGACACCGCGGCGTTGCGGGCGGCCTTCGACGCCTGGATGCAGGCCGAGCAGGCGAGGGTCGAGGCCGCGCTTGAGCATTGGGTGCCCGCCGATGCGCCCGCCGCCCTGGGCGTGGCGATGCGCTATGGCGTGCTCGACGGCGGCAAGCGCCTGCGCCCCTTGCTGGTGCTGGCCGCTTGTGAGGCGGTTCACGGCGCGGCCGAGGGCGCCTTGCGCGCGGCCGTGGCGGTCGAGCTGATTCACGCCTATTCGCTGGTTCACGACGACATGCCCTGCATGGACAACGACGTGCTGCGCCGGGGCAAGCCCACCGTGCACGTGCAGTTCGGCCAGGCCCAGGCCATGCTGGCCGGCGATGCCATGCAGGCCTTGGCCTTCGAAGTCCTGACCCCCGACGAGGCGACGCTTGTCGCGCCGGCCTTGCAGGCACGTTTGGGCGCGCTGCTCGCCCGCAGTGCCGGCCATGCCGGCATGGCCGGCGGCCAGGCAATTGACCTGGCCAGCATCGGCCTGGCCCTCAACGAAGCCCAACTCGGCGACATGCACCAGCGCAAGACCGGCGCCCTGCTGCAAGCCAGCGTGCTGATGGGCGCGGCCTGTGGCCGCACCGATGCGCGCGCCTGGGCGGCGCTGGCTGAGTTCGGCGCTGCCATCGGCTTGGCCTTCCAGGTGGTGGATGACATCCTGGACGTGACCCAGGCCTCCGAAACCCTGGGCAAAACCGCGGGCAAGGACGAGCACCACAACAAGCCGACCTATGTCTCGCTGATGGGCCTGGCCGCCGCGCAGCGCCACGCCCATGACCTGCGCGAGCAGGCCCAAGCCGCGTTGGCGGCCAGCGGCCTGGCGAATACCGCGCGCCTGGCGGCCCTGGCCGACAGGATCGTCGAGCGCGAGAGTTGAGAATGAATGCCATGACAGCGTCCAAGCTCCTTCACCGCATCGACAGCCCGGCCGACTTGCGCCGGCTCACGCGCAACGAACTCACGGCCCTGGCGATCGAGTTGCGCGAGTACGTGCTGCAAAGTGTGGCCAAGACCGGCGGCCACCTCTCGTCCAATCTGGGCACGGTGGAATTGACGATTGCACTGCACTATGTCTTCAACACGCCCGAGGACCGGCTGGTGTGGGATGTCGGCCACCAGACCTACGCGCACAAGATCCTGACCGGCCGGCGTGACCGCATGCACACCCTGCGCCAGCTGGGCGGCATCAGCGGCTTTCCGCGCCGCGACGAAAGTGAGTACGACACCTTCGGCACGGCGCACAGCTCGACCTCGATCTCGGCCGCCCACGGCATGGCCATGGCCGCCAAGCTCAAGGGCGAGAAGCGCAAGGCCGTGGCCATCATCGGCGACGGCGCGATGAGCGCCGGCATGGCCTTCGAAGCCATGAACAACGCCGGCGTGTCGCACGGCGGCCTGCAGGCCGACATGCTGGTGGTGCTGAACGACAACGACATGTCGATCAGCCCGCCGGTGGGCGCGCTGAACAAGTACCTGGCGCGCCTGATGAGCGGCAAGTTCTACGCCAATGCGCGCGAGGGCGCCAAGTCGGTGCTGAAGAACGCGCCTCCCTTGTTCGAGCTGGCGCGGCGCTTTGAGGAACATGCCAAGGGCATGGTTGTTCCGGGCACCATCTTCGAGGAATTCGGCTTCAACTATGTCGGCCCGATCGACGGCCACGACCTTGACTCACTGATCCCGACCCTGGAAAACCTGCGCGACCTGCCGGGCGCCCAGTTCCTGCATGTGGTGACGAAGAAGGGCATGGGCTACAAGTTGGCCGAGGCCGACCCGATCAACTACCACGGCCCCGGCAAGTTCGACCCGGCCGTGGGCCTCACCAAACCGACGACGCCGCCCAAGCCGGCCTTCATGCATGTCTTCGGCCAGTGGCTGTGCGACATGGCCGAGGCCGACCCGAAGCTGGTGGCGATCACGCCGGCCATGCTCGAAGGCTCGGGCATGGTCGAGTTTCAGCGTCGCTTTCCGCAGCGCTGCCACGACGTCGGCATTGCCGAGCAGCACGCCGTGACCTTTGCCGCCGGCCTGGCCTGCGAGGGGCTCAAGCCGGTGGTGGCCATCTATTCCACCTTCCTGCAGCGCGGCTATGACCAACTGATCCACGACGTGGCGATCCAGAACTTGGCCGTCACCTTCGCGCTCGACCGCGCCGGCCTGGTTGGCGCTGATGGCGCCACGCATGCCGGCGCCTTCGACATCGCCTTCCTGCGCTGCATCCCCAACATGGGCCTGATCGCGCCGGCCGACGAGAACGAGTGCCGCATGGCCCTCAGCACGGCACACCGCCGCAATCACCCGGTGGCGGTGCGCTATCCGCGCGGCGTTGGTGCGGGTGTCGAGGTGCAGCGCACGCTGGACGAGCTGCCCTGGGGCAAGGGCGAAGTGCGGCGCCAGGGCGAGCGCATCGCCATCCTGGCCTTCGGCACCTTGCTCTACCCAGCACTGGCCGCGGCCGAACGCCTGAACGCGACGGTTGCCAACATGCGCTTCATCAAGCCGCTCGACACCGAGTTGGTGGTCGAACTGGCGCGCAGCCACGAAGCCATCGTCTGCGTCGAAGAAGGCAGCGTGATGGGCGGCGCCGGCAGCGCCGTGATGGAAGCGCTGCACGCCGCCGGCCTGGCCACGCCAGTGCTCGCGCTCGGTTTACCCGACCAGTTCATCGAGCACGGCGACCCGGTCAAGCTGATGGCCCTGAACGGCCTGGATGCCGACGGCATCGCCACGGCGATCGCCGCGCGATTTGGCGCCCGACCAGCGTTGGTGCGGCAGAAGAGTTGACCCCGCCTCGCCGCCCTCCGGCAAAGAGCCCAGCGCAGCACATCGGCCAAATTGCTGCGATGCTGGCCGGCATGCACCGATCACGACCATGACCCACCCGACCCAATCCCTGCACATTCCCGACACGCAGAGCGAGCGCGATGAGCGCCACGTCGCGATCCAGCGCGTCGGCGTGAAGGATCTACGCTACCCGCTGCAATTGCGTGTGGCCGGCGCGGTGCAGGCCACGGCGGCGCTGTGGGACCTTGACGTGGCGCTGCCCGCCGAGAAAAAGGGCACGCACATGTCGCGCTTCGTGGCCTGGCTGAACGACCTGGTGGCGCTCGATGCACCGCTCGAAGCCGACTTGCTGCGCCAGCGCCTGGCCGACATGCTGGAGCGCCTGGGCGCAACCGAGGGACGCGTCGAAGCCCGTTTTGCCTTCTTCCTGCGCAAGCGCGCGCCGGTCTCGGGCGTACACAGTTTGCTCGATTACCAGGGGCGCTGGATTGCCGAGGCGCGCGGCGGTCGCAGCGGGGTCTTGGCCGAAGTGGCGGTGCCGGTCAAGAGTCTGTGTCCTTGCTCGAAGGAGATTTCCGATTACGGTGCCCACAACCAGCGTTCCACGGTCACGATCCGGGCCGAGCTCAAAGCGCCCGTCGAGTGGCACGAGCTGGTGCGCTTTGCCGAAGACAACGCTTCGAGCGAGGTCTGGGCGCTGCTCAAGCGCCCTGATGAAAAGTGGATCACGGAGCGCGCCTACGAGAACCCGAAATTCGTCGAAGACCTGGTGCGCGATGTGGCGCTGGCCCTGAATGCCGACGCGCGCATCGGCGGCTACATTGTGGAGGTCGAGAACCATGAGTCGATTCACAACCATGCGGCCTACGCGCGCATCGAGCGCGCGTAATCCGGTTGCTCGCGCATCGAGCGCGCGTGATCCGGTTGCTCGCGTATCGAGCTTGGCTGGCTTCGCTCTGTTGTCGGCCTGCGCCGGCTACGGCCCTGGCGATCTTCGTGTTGGAGCCAGTGAAGCAGATTTCCGCAGCCGCATGGGCGAGCCGACGGGTCGTTATGCACGTGCCGATGGCGGCAGCCAGATTGAATTTGCCCGCGGCCCGATGGGCAAGCACACCTACATGGTCGAGGTTGATGCCGCCGGCCGTGTGCGCGGCTGGGAGCAGGTGCTGACGGAAGCCCGCTTCGATGCAGTGTCGATCACAGCACCCCAGGCCGATGTGCGCCAGCAGCTCGGCCGCCCGTCAGAAACACGGGTCGGCTGGCGTGGCGTTGGCGAAGTCTGGTCCTACCGCTACGAATCGCTGTTCTGCCGCTGGTTCCAGGTCTGGCTGGTCGA
>JANNGJ010000368.1:0-5686 GCA_031403815.1 Burkholderiales bacterium
CGCCAAGGACTGCGCCTGCTCGATCAAGCGAGGCTCGACCGGCAGCGGTGCGGCTGCCGGTTCTGACAGGCCACCAAACTCAGAGGCACGGTGACTGCCACCGCCCACCGCGGAGCGCAGCAGGCCGCTGGCGGCGTCGAAGGCAAACAGCGACTTGGCCATTGCCGGCTGCACGCTGAGCATGTCGATCAGGAAGCCGAGCGCGCCCAGGTTGCTGGCCAGACGCTCGACGGTCGGGGCATCGAAGCCCTCGGTGGTGGCGGTGGCCAGGGCGTCGACATCGTCGCGCATGCGCACGACGGCCTGCGACGCATGGTCCAGGCCGAGCACCGAGAACACCCCGCGCATCGAGTTCAACTGGCCCGGCACCGGGTGCAGCATGTCGCGCGCCGAAGGCTGGCGGAAGAAGGCGTCAATCGCCTTCTCGGATTCGGTCAAGGCGCCGCGCAGCTCCTGCACCACGCTGCCCATGGTCTGGCGGTCGGAGACGCGGCGATACAGCTCCTCCATCCAGGCCTCGAGCACCTCGGGTTCAGCGCCGCCCTGCACCTGGGTCACGCGCTTGGCCAAGCGGCGCACGCGATCAGCCTGGGCCGGGTGATCGAACTCGGCATCCTCGATCGAGGCTTCGAGGTAGAGCATGGCGGTGGCGACTTCCATCGCCAGCGCCGGCGGCGGCGCGACGCCCGCCGCAACCGTCTGGCTGGCCACGCCGGCCAGGGCCTGCGCCAGGCCGTCGCCGCCCGTGAACAAGCGCTTGATCGAGTCGCCGACCAGTTGGAACTGCTCATTCAGCGTTGACAGCCGGTGCAGCTCGGCGCCGGCCACGGCAGACCAGCTCTCCTTGGCCGCACTGACACGCTTCTTGGCCTGGGCGATCCAGGCGGGGTCAAAGCGCCCCAACTGGGCCGCCAGGTAGTCCACCGGCGGCCGGCGTGCCAGACCCCAGGCCAAGCGCACTGCCGCCAGGCGCGGCGCGCGGCGGCCACCGCCCGGCGACGCCGCCTGGGCGCAGAAGAAGAGCAGGTCCTGGGCCAGGCGCTGAGACACGTCGCCCGCCTTGTCGGCGTCGCCACGCGCGCTCATGCGCAACTGGGCCAGCAGGCGTGAAGCCACGCGCTTGCTGTACACATCCAGCTGCAACAGCCCTTGGGCCTGCGCTTCGAAGAAGGCGCTGGCCAATTGCCAGGAGGTGGCCAGCCAGCGGTCGGCGCCGCCGGGGGCTTCGCGGGTATGGGTCGCCAAACCGGCGAACAGGTCGCTCAAGCTGGCGGCGGCGGGGCCCTCAGGCTGGCGCATCAGGGCCAGGGTGTGGGTCTCGACCTCGCTGCGCACAGCGTCATCGGCAGCCCGCGGCGAGGCGCTCGGGTCGGCTGCAATCTCGTGCCATTGCCAGTCGTGCAGCCACAGGTCGGCCGGATGGATGCGATCAGCGCCAGCCAGCTCTTGCACGGCGCGGTACTGCGGGAACAGGGCCAGGGGCGATATCGGCTTGTCGGCCAGCAGGCGGGCCAAGTAGTCGAGCAGGGCAAACGAGGCCTGCTCGATGGTTTCACAGCCGCGCAGCGTCAGCGTGACGGGGCGCCCGCTGAGCTTTTGCAGCGCGGCTTCATTGGCGCGCAGCAGTTGAGCCGCTGCCGGCAAGCCGACCAGTTCAAGCGCGCCCACGCCTTGGTGCAATTGCGAACGCGCGGCGCGCAGCACACCCGGGTCGACCGCATCGATGTCGGAACCGGCCAGGGCCTCGGCTTCCTTCAGGTAGCGGCGCATGGCCTTGTGCGCGGCTTCGAGCGAGCGGCGCAACTCGTCCTGCACCCAAGCCAGGGCGCTCAGGTCGTCGATCGTCTCGGTGTCGTGCGGGAGATCCATCGCGTGCCTTACGGATTGTCGTTAGTGCACATGTGGCGGTGCACCATGATGTCCTGCCGAGCGAACGCCGCGGATCCGGCTTTGCCGGTCCGCTGGCGTGCCCCCTCAAGGGGGAGCGGCGAAGCCGCTTCGGGGGTGAGCCTGATCATGCGATCTTGAAGCGGGCAACGGATTGCTTGAGTTCTTCGGCCGTGCGGCTCAGCTCGCGCACCATCTGCGCGGTCGAGCGGGTGCCCTCGCCGGTTTGCTCGGTAACAGCAAAGATGTGCTGGATGTTGGCCGCTACGACGTTGGCCGATCGGGCTTCTTCGAGCGCATTGCTGGAGATCTGCTCGATCAGCTCGGCCAGTTGGCGCGTCACGCGGTCGATATCGCCCAGCGCGCTACCGGCCGCGTCGGACAGTCGGGTGTTTTCGACCACGCCCTGCGTTGAGCGCTCCATGGCTCCCACCGCGTCCTGCGTGTCGGTCTGAATCGCCTTCACCAGGGCCGCGATCTGGCGCGTCGCATCGCCCGAGCGTTCAGCCAGGCGCTGCACTTCTTCGGCCACCACCGAGAAGCCGCGACCGGCTTCGCCAGCGGACGCGGCTTGAATGGCGGCGTTGAGCGCAAGCACGTTGGTCTGCTCCGTAATGTCGGAAATCAGCTCCGTGATTTCGCCGATCTCCTGCGACGATTCACCCAGGCGCTTGATGCGCTTGGAGGTTTCCTGGATCTGGTCGCGCATGGTGTTCATGCCGCCGATCGTGTTCTGCACCGCGGCCCGGCCGGTTTCGGCCGCCGCCAGCGAGCGCCGCGCCACCTCCGCGGTTTGCTGGGCCTGGGCCGACACCTGGTTGATGCGGCCGGCCATCTGCAGCACCGACTCGCCGGTTTCGCGAATCTCGCGCAACTGCTCGGTGGAGGCGGCGAGCAGTTCGGTCGAAGTGTTCTCAACCTGCTGCGTGGTGTCGGTCACCCGGCCCACCGTGCCCTGAACCTGCGAGACCAGAGTGCGCAGTTCTTCCACCGTGTAGTTCACAGAGTCGGCGATGGCGCCGGTGATGTCTTCCGTCACCGTGGCCTGCTGCGTCAGGTCGCCCTCGGCCACCGTTTGCAGCTCGTTCATCAATCGCAAAATCGCGGCCTGGTTGGCATCGTTGACGCGCTTGGCCTCTTGCTCCTGGCGTTGCGCCTGCTGACGCTGGGCTTCGGCCTGGCGCGAGCGCTGGTCCTGTTCGGCGACGAACAGGCGCAGGAAGCCAAAACCGCCGGCGGCCAGGCCGAGCAGACCGAGCAGCACCAAGGCCCAGCGGCCGATGCCGGCACCACCGCCCGCGCCGAGTCGCTCCTGCACCACCTCCAGGCCCTTGCGCAAGGGCTCGCTGTCGGCCACCACGGAGGCCTGGGCCTCGCGCGCTGCCACCAAGCCTTGCAGGTTGCCCAGGATGGCACCGGCGTCGGCGCGCGTCTTCTCGTACTGCGCGAGAAGCTGGGTCAGGCGCTCCTTGGTTTGCGCGTCCTTGGCGCCAGGCAGGCGCAACTCTGCGCTGCCACTGAGCAAACCCGTGGTGAGGTCCTTGAACGTGCCCAAATCCTTGCCGAGCAGGAACACGGCCTCGGGGCTGACGCCCTCAGCGGTCAGAAACTCGTTCGCGCTCTTGCCGATGCGCTGGGTCAACATCACCAACTGGCCGATGGCGGCAATCTCGCTGGCCGACGCATCCTGCTGCACCTTCAGGGCAGAAATCGTCTCCGCACTTTCCAGCAGCTCGGCCGACTGACGGTTGATCGAGCGCAGCGCCTGGCTCACCTGGGTCAGAACTTTTTGCTGGCCGAGCAGGGTCGCGGCGTTCTTCTCGGCCCGGTCGATCATCACCATCATGGGTTCGATCGCCTCTTGCGCCGCGGCGGGCGCGGCGGCCATGTCGTCATTGCCGTCCTTCAGGCCGCGCACGTTGCGGGCCAGCACATCCACACTCTCGCGCACCTCCGGAAATGCCGCTGCGCCACCCACCAGGGCCTGCGAGACCGACTTGGCCAGCCGCTGTGACTGCATCATGGCCTGGCCGGTCGCGCCAACTTGCGCGGAACTGCGATTGGCCGCACTGATGGCAAGGTAAGCGCCGAGCGCCAGACCGAGCAGCCCGGCGCCGACAACAAAGGTCAGGATTCGTTGTTGCTGGGCCAATGGCTGACCCCCGATCAAGGGCAGGCCGGTACCGACAGCGCCGTCACCGCCCGCCCCCGGCAAACGGGTCTCGGTGAACTCGCCGGCCGTTTCGGACGGCAAGGCCTCCGAGAGGATCGACGAGTCGGCGACTCCGGCCGGCGACGTCACCAGCGCATTCATGTCCTGGGTCAGCGCGGCGCCCGAGCCGGCCGGCATTGCGGCCTCGGCGCGGGTCAGCGGCACGACTTCGTCAAACATCGAGGCCAACTCGTCGTCGGACGCCTTGTCATTGGCACGGCCCTTTGGGCCCTTTGGGCCCTTTATCGTGAACTTGTCTAGGAAACTCATGCTGACCCCTGGATAAGGCTGAACAGTGATTGGCTCAGGCCACGATGGACAGAAACCGGGCATCACGCGCCAAAGCGGCCAGGTCGAGCGCCTGCCAGCTACGGCCCTCGGCATCGAGCCAACGCGTCGGCGCGAACGCAGGTCGCGTGAGCAGCGACGCGGATGCCGCTTCGGGCTGTCTCTGCAACTGGTCGCTGCCGCGCAGCCCAGCCAGTCGGTCGACCAACAAGGCGCCGTTCAGGCCCATGGCAGCGCCAAAGGCAATCAGCCGCGCCTGGTCTCGCCCGGCATCAGCCTGGGCCAAGTCGGGCAAGCCGAGAAAGCGCGACAGATCGACCACCCCGTGCAAACCGCCGCGCAGGTTGGCCACGCCGGCGAACCAGACCTGGCTGTGCGGCACCGGCAACAGCGGCGCCAAGGCAAAGATCTCGCCCGCTTGTTCGAGCGGCAGCAACAAGCCGTGGCCGCGGCATTCCACCGCCAACCATGACTGGGCGCGCGGCTGCGTGCGCGCGGCCTGCATGCGCTCGGCCAACCGGGTCTGCAACTCGCGCAGGGCTTGCTTGTTGGCCATGGCCGCTCAGGTCCCGTGGCCTGTGCCGTTGCGCGCCGAAACGTGAACCATCATCGGCTTAGTCAAAGCCGTGAATCTTGGCGATCAGCTCATCGGCATTGACGGGCTTGACCACGTAGTCGCGCGCGCCCTGGCGCATGCCCCAGACCTTGTCAGTCTCGAGGCCCTTGCTGGTGCACATGATCACCGGCACATCGGCAAAGCGCGGGTCCCGTGTGATGGCGCGGGTGAGCTGGAAGCCGTTCTGGCCCGGCATGACGACATCCATCAGGATCAGGTCGGGCTTGTCGTCGGCAAGGCGGCGCATCGCCTCCTCGCCGTTTTCGGCGGTGCGCACGGCAAAGCCCTTGCGCGTTAGCAGTTCGGAGAGGAAGTGCAGCTCGGTCTTCGAGTCGTCGACCAGCAGAATTTTGTGAATCGCCATCGTCGGGGTGCTGCCAAGGTTGATGAAATCGCCGCGCACCGGAGTGCTGCGCGGCCGCGTCAGCTCACCGGCCGGTACTGCGCGACGGCGCGCAACAACTGCTCTTTGGTAAACGGTTTGGTGAGGTAGTCCTGCGAGCCGACCATGCGACCGCGCGCCTTGTCGAACAAGCCGTCCCTGGACGACAACATGATCACGGGCACATGCGCAAAACGCGGGTTGCGCTTGATGATGGCGCAGGTCTGGTAGCCGTCCAGGCGCGGCATCAGGATGTCGCAGAAGATCAATGCCGGCGCATGGTCACTGACCTTGGCCAGCG
>JANNGJ010000369.1:0-11364 GCA_031403815.1 Burkholderiales bacterium
AGGCCTCCGGTATCAACCACCGCCGCGGGCGCCGTGGCGCCGGCGTACATGAGCACCAGCAGCGCGGTGATGGAAATCGCTGGCAACAGGGAGACGAGCAATTGCGTCACCACCTGGCCCTTGGGCATGGCGGGCATGCGCAGGGCGCCAAACAAGCCGGCCAGCGCATTGCCGCCACTCGCGCTGAGCGCCTGGGACAAGGGCGGCAATGGCACATGCCGCTCGGACTCTGACAGCGGCGGCGCAAGGTGCGGCTTCCACTTGGCGACGATGATGACGTAGCCCACATACAGGGCGGCCAGCATGATGCCGGGGAAGAAGGCGCCGGCATACAGCTTGACCACCGAGACACCGGCGGTGGCGCCGTAGACGATAAGCATCACCGAGGGCGGGATCAGGATGCCCAGGCAACCTCCCGCCGTGATGGCGCCAGCGGCCAGCTTGATGTCGTAGCCGCCGCGCAGCATGGCCGGCAGCGCCAGCAGGCCCATCAGCGTAACCACCGCGCCGACGATGCCGGTGGCGGTGGCAAAGATCGCGCAGGTGACGATGGTGGCCACCGCCAATGCGCCGGGCACGCGCGCCAAAGACAGGTGAAGGCTCTTGAACAGCTTTTCGATCAGGTTGGCGCGCTCGACCAGATAGCCCATGAAGACGAACAGCGGGATCGCGATCAGCACGTCGTTGGACATCACCGAGTAGGCGCGCTGCACCATCAGGTCGAGGATCTGCTGCACGGCCAGATCCGGGTTCACGCTGCGGTAGGCGATCCAGCCGAAGAACACGCCCATGCCCATCAGTGTGAACGCGGTCGGAAAGCCCAGCATGATGGCCACGACGATCAGCCCCAGCATCAGCAGCCCGAGTGCGCCGAGATCGGCCCGGCTCAGGTGGCCGTCGAACAACCCGGCCCAGGGCATGAAGGTCACCACCACGGCGAGGATGATCGCCATCAGCGTGAAGCCGAACCACAGCTCTTTGCGGATCGTCATTTCGTGCGCCCTTGCTGCACGACGAACCGGTCGAGCTTGTCGATGTCAGCGTCCTTCACATGCACCATCTCTTTGAGCTTGTCGACATCGACCTCTTCCACGTCGTGCTCGCGCGAAGGCCAGGCGCCCTGCTGGATGCAGATCAAGCAGCGCACGATCTCGACAAGGCCTTGCAACAGCAAGAACGCCCCCGCCAGCGGCAGGATCGTCTTGAAGGGATAGATCGGCGGGCCATCGGCCGTGACGTTGGAGTGTTCGTGGATCGCCCAGGACTCTGCCGCGAAGTAGTACCCGGCATAGGTGAGCGCAAAGACCCCCGGCATGAAGAACAGGACGAACAGGATCAGGTCGATCGTGGCCTGCGTGCGTGGCATGAAAAATCCGTAGAGCACGTCGCCGCGTACGTGCCCGGCCTTGGCCAGCGTGTAGGCGCCGGCCATCATGAACAGGGTGCCGTACAGCATGATCATGACGTCGAAGGCCCAGGCATGCGGCCTGTCCAGCGCATAGCGCGAGAACACTTCCCAGGTGATCACTAACGTCAGCGCGACGATCAGCCAGGAAAATGCCTGGCCGACAAAGGTGCTGATCTTGTCGATCATCAAGAGCAATTGCTGCATCGCGGGCCCGCTAGAAGTGAGGCAGCCATCCGGACACGGTCCGGATGGCTGATGTAGGAACGCAGGACGGATCAGGCCTTCTTGGGCGCCGGCGCCTTGGCACCGAAGAAGTGGTTCACCGACATGCGCCGGCTGATGTTGTAGTCCTGGTCCCACTTCACGACGCGCTCGGCGAAGGCCCTTTGTGACTCGGCGATTTCCTTGAAGAGCGGGTTCTCGGCCGACTTCTTGACGAGGATTTCGCTCCACACCTTGAGTTGCGCCTGCAGCACTACGTCAGGCGTCTTGTAGAACTTGACCTTGTCCGTGGTCTGCAATTCGATGTAGTCCTTGGAATAGCGGTCGATGCCCTTCCAGGCCATGTCGGACGACGCGGCTTCGACGCCATTGGTGATGATCGCCCGCATCTTTTCGGGCAGCGCGTCGTACTTGGTCTTGTTGAAGCTGATCTCGAAGGTCTCGGCGCTCTGGTGGTAGCTCTGCAGCATGCAGACCTTGGACACATCCGGGAAACCCAGGATGCGGTCGGAGGTGGCATTGTTGAACTCGGCGCCATCGAGCAAGCCGCGGTCCAGCGCCGGCACGATCTCGCTGGCGGGCAGCGCGTTGACCGCCGCGCCCATGCCGGTGAACATGTCGATGGCAAGGCCGTTGGTGCGGAACTTCAGGCCCTTGAAGTCCTCGGCCTTGGTGATCGGCTTCTTGAACCAGCCCAGCGGCTGCGTCGACATTGGGCCGCAGAGGAAGGACACCACGTTGCCGCCGATCGACCCGTAGAGCTTGTTCAACAACTGCTGGCCGCCGCCGTACTTGTGCCAGGCGAGCAGCATGTGGCCGTCCATGCCGAACATCGGGCCGGAATTCCACAGCGCCAGCGCGTTCTGCTTGCCGTAGTGGTAGCCCAGGATGCCGTGGCCGCCATCCAGCGTGCCTTTGGATATGGCCTCAAACAGGCCGAAGGCCGGAACCACCGAACCGGCGGGCAGCACTTCGATCTTGAGTTCCCCGCCGGCCATGTCATTGACCTTCTTGGCGAAGTCGGTGGCCATCTCGTGGAAGATGTCCTTGGCCGGCCAGGTGCTCTGGAAGCGCAGGCTGGTGACGGCCTGCGCGCGGCTGATCGCCGGTGCGGCCAGGGCGCCTGAACCCACCGTGGTGGTTACGGCAGCCTTCAAAAAGCGGCGGCGCTGGGCCGGGGTCTTGTTTGTGCTCGAATCACTCATCACGGTGTCTCCTACGACGGGGTTGGTCAGTATTGTGGGGCGGTAAGGCCTGGCCGACGGCCGAGCCGCAGCACATCGAACACTATCGACAGCCCGCCGTCCGCGGGCAAGTGGGTTTACCCGCCTGACCCGACGCGCTGGCTGCAGGACAGCTCTGACCCCAGTGGTGGCAATTGCGTGCGCAGTGCGCACGAACTCAAGCCTCAACCCCCCCGGCCCCTGCAACCACGGCCCGGCCGGCTCACTGCCTGAACGCCTCGACCTGCACCACCAAGCGTACGTTGTCGGGTATGCCCGGCAAGCCATAGGTGCTACCCCACTGGCTGCGTTGAATGGTCGTCTCGAAGTCGCCGCCGCAGGCCTCGCGCTTGACGAAGGGGTGCATGTAGCAATTGAAACGCGTGCCCTTGAGGACCACCGGCCCCGTCTTGCCCAGCAGCGTCAGCGTGCCTGTGACCTGGCTCACGTTGCTGCCGTCGAAAGTCAGGCCACTGGCCACGAACCGCGCCGTCGGGTGGTTGGCGACGTCGAAGAAATCCTTGCTCCTGAGGTGGTTGTCGAAAGGTGCGACGCCGGTGCTGATGGACGCCATGTCGATCGTGACGTCAACCTTGCCTGCCTTGCCCGCGCGGTCGAACTCGATCGAGCCTTCCTTCTTGTCGAACCGCCCCCGACTGGTGGACGTGCCGAAGTGCAATGCTTCCCACGTGACGAAGGTGTGGGTCGGGTCGATGCTGTAGGTGGCGGACTGCGCCGTGGCAGTGCCGAGGGCGAGCAAGCACGTGGCGGTGGCAACAAAGATCTTCATGGACGACTCCAGAGCAGTAAAGGGAAGGGAAAGGAAAGCAATTTGGGGCGGGCCGGCTACAGCGGCGCCAGACCGGTGAGCACCAGCTTGAAGCGCACCTGGATGTCGTTGGCCAGCATCGAGGTGTCGGCCCAATCGGCTTCGCCCACCTTGAACTCCAGACGTTTGATGACGAAGGCGCCGCTTGCGGTGCTGGTGGCGCCGGTCTGTGTCACCTGCACCGGCACGACGAGGTCGCGCACCACGCCCTTGATCGACAGCTTGCCGGCGACCTCGAACCTGCCGGGTGCCGACGACTTGATGGCGCTGGACTGGAAGCTCGCCTGCGGAAACTGAGGCACGTTCAGCCAAGTCGCCTTCGGCACCTCGGCGTCGAGTTCGGCGCTGCCGAAGCGTGCGCTGCCCGTGTCGATGAGAAACGCCACCGAGCCGGCCTGCGGATTCTTCGGATCGAGAGCGATCTGCGCACTGAACTTGACGAACTTGCCGTCCACCGGCACGCCCATCTGCCGGGTCGTGAAGCCGATCTCGCTGCCGGCAGCGACCAGTTGTGCCGGCTTGGGCTTGGCCTGGGCGGGCTGCCCTGCGGCAATTGACAGGGCAGCGGCAACTGCAAGGGCCAAGGGCATGCGGTAGGTCATAGAGGTCTTTCGGTCACGGGGCTGCCGCTGGGGATTCAGCGGCCGAAGCCGGGCGCATGCGCTGGAGCAGGCCATCCCTGTCGATGAAGTGGTGCTTGAGCGCGCCAGACACGTGCAGCGCCACCAAGGCCGCGAGCGCATAGGCCAGCCAGTGGTGCAAGGTCTTGAGGCTGTCGGCCGCTTCGCGGTTCACCGCTACCCAGTCTGGCAAGGGCAAGACCGCAAACAGCACGACCGGAAACCCGGACGCCGAGCTGTAGGCCCAGCCTGCCAGCGGCACGGCGAAGAACAGTGCGTAAAGCGCGAAGTGGGTCACATGGGCGACGCGGCGTCGCCAGGCCGGCATCGGCAGGTCGGCCGGCGGGCGGTGCGTCAGGCGCCAGAGCAAGCGCGCTGCGGAAAGGATCAGGATCACGATGCCGGCCCACTTGTGCCAATTGAAGAGCTTGAGCCTCGCGGGCGAAAACGGCAGGCCCGTCATGTACAGGCCCACGCACAAGGAGCCCAGGATCATCAGCGCCAGCAGCCAGTGCAGCGCCATGCTCACGGGGTGGTAACGGGCGGTGGGGTCTGAAACCAAGCCGCGGATGTTGACGCCTAGGCTTTGTCCTGGGTTGCGGCGGGTCTTGCGGGGTGGCGGGAGAACGGCGCCAGCAGATCGGCCAGGGCGGGCTCCAACAACCTGTGCCTGAGTGTGAAGTCCAGAGTCACCAGCGCCGCGTCGACGGTCATGCCGCTGCCCATGGCGTGTTGCAGGGCCTGCCGCACCGGCATGCACTCGAAAGCGGCCACCTCACCGTCCTGATTGAGCGGCTGCACCGCAGGCGACAACCGCAGGTCAAAGGCATGCAGGTCCTCCCGTTGCAGCCCTTCGTGGACATCTCGGTCGAGGCGCAACACACCGACGGCGCGCGCCGTGGCCATCAGATCGGCGGCGAGTCCAGCCTCTTCCCAACCTTCGCGCACCAGCGCCTGCGTGGGCGTCTGACCCATAGCGACCCCGCCGCCGATCAGGTTGTCGAGCTTGCCCGGGTCGGTCGCCTTGTGCGGTGAGCGACGGGCAATCCAAAGGTGCGTTGGCCGCCCCGCGTCATCAGCGACATAGCCGTTGGCATGGGCGCCGAAGGTCAGGGTGCCCCAGAAGCGGGCACTGGCGCGCTCGATCTGCGCCAGCGGCGCGGCGCCCAGTTCGGTCACGACGGAGAACGTCTCGTCGCGCCATGCGGGAATCAGGCCTTGGCGACGCAGTGCGGTGTTGATCACCGCCAGGGCGTGGCTGGCATCAGCCGCTGCCAGCTGCACCTGATGCTCATCGACCCGCAGCCACTGCGGCCACGCCCGCAAGGTGCTCAGGTGGGCCGCGGCGACTGATCCGACCGGCGTTTCGCCGAGCAGGAAGCGCACGCGGGGCACGTCGCGCCGACACGCGGCGGCGAGTGCCGGCCACGTCGACGGCCCGCCCATGGTCGGCTCAGGCGGCTGTGCGTGCGCGCTCGGCCGGGCCGCGCCATTGCGCCATCAGGCCTTGCCACTTGGCCCGCGCAGCGGCCAGGTGGCGTTCCTTGACATGGCCATAGCCGCGGATGTCTTCCGGAATGCGCGCGATTTCCACGGCCAGCGCCAGCTTCGGCGCCGACAGCCCGCCGAGCAACTCCTCGATTGCAGCGCGGTACTCGCCGATCAGGGCGCGCTCGGTCCTGCGTTCCTCGCTGCGACCGAAGGGGTCGAAGGCGCTGCCGCGCAGCCCCTTGAGCCGGGCCAGCACGCTGAACGCGCTGCGCATCCAGGGGCCGAAGGGTTGCTTGACCAGTTCGCCCCGGTTGTTCTTCTTGGCAATGGCCGGCGGCGCGAGGTGGTGCTCGAGTTTGTAGTCGCCTTCGAACATTGAGGCGATCTTGTCGGTGAAGGCGCGGTCGGTGTGCAGGCGGGCGACTTCGTACTCGTCCTTGTAGGCCATCAACTTGAACAGGTAGCGGGCCACGGCCTCGCTGAGCTTGGTGCTGCTCAGCGCTGCTTCTGCGGCGCGCACCTTCTCAATGAAGGTCTTGTAGCTGGCCGCATAGGCCGCGTCCTGGTAGCCAGTGAGGAAGTCCACGCGCTTGGCCAACATCTCGTCGAGCGAGGGCTTCTTGACGAACTCGATCACCTGCGCCGCTTTGAACAAGGCCTGTACGGCCGCCAGGTCATGGGCCGCGTGCCGGCCCCACGCAAAGGCCGCCTTGTTCTTGTCAACCTGCACGCCATTGAGCTCAATGGCCCGCATCAAGGCGGCGTGGCTCAGTGGCACGCGGCCCTGCTGCCAGGCGTAGCCGAGCAGCAGCGGGTTGGTGTAGATCGAGTCGCCGACGAGTTGCACCGCGACCTGCTCGGCATCGAAGGCGCCGACCAACTCTGCCCCGACGCTGGCCTTGATGACGGTTTCGCAATGGCCGCCCGGGAACTGCCAGTCCGCGTTTTTCACGAAGGCGGCGGTCGGTGTCCCATGCGTGTTGAGCGCGACATAGGTGCGGCCCTGCTGCATCGCGGCCAGGGTGTACTTGGCGGCGCCGACGATGGCGTCGCAGGCGATCACCAGGTCGGCCTTGGCGGTATCGACCTTGGTTGTGAAGATGGCCTCCTGACGGTTGGCGATCTGGATGTGGCTCCAGGTTGCGCCGCCCTTTTGCGCCAGGCCGCCGGCGTCTTGCGTAACGACACCACGGCCCTCGAGGTGGGCGGCCATGCCGAGCAATTGGCCGATGGTGATCACGCCGGTGCCACCGACACCACCGACAACGATGCCCCAGGCGGTTTCCGTCAGCGGCAGGCGCGGCTCGGGCAGGGCCGGCATGGTGGCCAAGTCACCCTTCTGCTGCTTTGCCGGCTTCTTCAACTGCCCGCCCTCGACGGTGACGAAGCTTGGGCAGAAACCCTTCACGCAGGAGTAGTCCTTGTTGCAGGTGTTCTGGTTGATGCGACGCTTGCGCCCGAATTCGGTCTCGACCGGCTCGACCGACAGGCAGTTGCTCTGCACGCCGCAATCACCGCAGCCCTCGCAAACCAGCTCGTTGATGACCACCCGCTTCTCGGGGTCAACCATCTTGCCGCGCTTCCTGCGCCGGCGCTTCTCGGTGGCACAGGTCTGGTCGTAAATGATGACCGTGGTGCCCTGGAGTTCGCGGAACTCGCGCTGGATACGGTCGAGTTCGTCGCGGTGCTCCACCATCACACCCGGGGCCAGCGCCACGCCCTCGTACTTCTCGGGCTGGTCGGTCACGATCACCAGTTTGGCCACACCTTCCGAGACCAGGCTGTTCATGATCTGCACAACAGAGTGGCCCTCGGGCCGCTCGCCCACCTGCTGGCCACCGGTCATGGCCACGGCGTCGTTGTAGAGCAGCTTGTAGGTGATGTTCACGCCGGCCGCGATGCTTTGGCGGATGGCCAGCGAGCCGCTGTGAAAGTAGGTGCCGTCGCCCAGGTTGGCGAAGATGTGCGGCTCGGTGGTGAAGGGCTGTTGGCCGACCCAGGTCACGCCTTCGCCGCCCATCTGCGTGAAGGTGGAGGTGCTGCGGTCCATCCACACCGACATGTAATGGCAGCCGATGCCGGCCACGGCGCGCGAGCCCTCGGGCACCCGCGTGCTGGTGTTGTGCGGGCAGCCCGAACAGAACCAGGGTGCGCGTTCGCCGGTGTCGGTCTTGAGCTCGGCCAAAGCCTTCTCGCGGCCTTCGATGATGGCGATGCGCTGGTCCATACGCGCCGCGATGTCGCTGCCCGCTGGCGCCAGGCCGAGCTTCTTCAGGCGCTTGGTGATGGCCTTGGCGATGATGGCCGGCGTCAGATCGGCCTTGGCGCGCAGCAACCAGTTGTCGCTCGGGTTGGGCATGCTCCATTCGCCGCCGGTCGAGTCACCTTCGGGCTCGTCGAACTTGCCCAGCACATTGGGCCGCACATCGGCGCGCCAGTTGTACAGCTCTTCCTTCAACTGGTACTCGATGACCTGGCGCTTTTCTTCGACCACCAGGATCTCCTGCAGGCCCTGCGCGAAGTCGCGCGTGATGGTGGCCTCCAGCGGCCACACCACATTCACCTTGTGCAAGCGCACGCCGAGCGCGCGGCAGGTGTCGTCGTCCAGGCCGAGGTCAGACAGCGCCTGACGCGTGTCATTGAAAGCCTTGCCGCTGGCGATGATGCCGAAGCGGTCGCGGCTGCCCTGGATGACGTTGTGGTTGAGCTTGTTGGCGCGCACGTAGGCCAGTGCGGCGTACCACTTGTAGTCCATCAGCCGCGCTTCTTGCTCAAGCGGCTGGTCCGGCCAGCGGATGTGCAGGCCGCCGGCGGGCATCACGAAGTCTTCCGGCATCACGATCTTGACGCGGTCCGGATCGACCGAGACCGAGGCCGAAGACTCCACCACTTCCTGGATCGTCTTCATGCCGCTCCACACGCCTGAGAAGCGGCTCATGGCAAAGGCATGCAGGCCCATGTCGAGGATGCCCTGCACGTCGGACGGGAAGAACACGGGCAGGCCGCAGGCCTTGAAGATGTGATCGCTTTGATGCGGCGCGGTGCTGCTCTTGCTCACATGGTCGTCGCCGGCGATGGCGATCACGCCGCCGTGCTTTGCCGTGCCGGCCATGTTGGCGTGCTTGAAGACGTCGCTGCAGCGGTCCACCCCGGGGCCCTTGCCGTACCAGATGCCGAACACACCGTCGTGCTTGCGGGTCTGGGGGTAGAGGTCGAGTTGCTGGGTGCCCCACACGGCGGTGGCGCCGAGCTCTTCGTTGACGCCGGGCTGGAACACGATGTGGTGCGCGGCCAGGTGCTTTTTGGCCGCCCACAGCGCCTGGTCATAGCCGCCCAGCGGCGAGCCGCGGTAGCCGCTGATGAAGCCAGCGGTGTTCAGGCCCGCCAGCGCGTCGCGCGTACGCTGCAGGATGGGCAGGCGCACGAGGGCTTGCACGCCGCTCATGAAGGCCCGGCCGCTGGCCAGCGAATACTTGTCGTCCAGCGTGACCGCGTCGAGGGCCTTGCGAACGGACTCGGGCAGGGGGGCATTCATGGCGTTGCTCCGTGGCAAAAGGGCAGCGGCGAGTGTAGAAGGCTTGCCCCGGCAAGTGTTTTCCTTGTTTGCTTGTCAATTGCCTTCTGGCGCAATAACCTTGCTGCAATCAGACGAATCACGAAACAATGCCATCACGCGGTACGAAGACGGGTAAGACGGGTGGCGCTGACTTGCCGCCCGGGGCGCCGTCCGAAGCGGCGGGCGACGGGCACGGCGCCGGCCTCGACCGCTACGACGTCGGCATCCTGGCCGAGCTGCAGGCCGACGCCCGCTTGTCGAATGCCGAGCTGGCCGCGCGCATCGGCCTGTCGGCCGCGCCGACCTGGCGTCGCGTCAAGTGGCTGGAGCAGCAGGGCTACATCACCGGTTACCGCGCCGAGCTTGACCGCCGGCGCATCGGGCTGGGCGTGTTCGCCTTTGTCCGCGTTGACGCCGAGCGCAGCGCCGGCAGTGCGACCAAGACGCTCGAAGAAGCGATTCGCCGCTTGCCCGAGGTCACCGCCTGCCACTACATCAGCGGTGCCGGCACCTTTGAGCTGCAGGTCATGGCCACCGACCTCGACGCCTTCTCGCGTTTTGCCACCGGCACCCTGCTCAACCTGCCCAATGTGAAGGACATCCACACCAGCTTCTCGCTCGGCGAGGTCAAGTCGGGCGCGGCTTTGCCCCTGGGGCACTTGCAAGCCTCAGCGAAACGCCCACCGCGCCGCTGAGCGACACTCCGCGCTGACGATGAGTCCGCAATCGCAATCGCATTCGCATTCGCCCGCCCGCCTGCCACAGCGCCTGGCTGACGCCGTGCTGGGCACCGAACCGGCGCTGCGACTGCGCGTGGCGCAGGCGGGCCTGGCGATGCTGCTGATGGCCTTTTCCGTCGCCATGCTGGTCTATGCGGCGTGGGTTGCCGATGTGGCGTCGGCGCTGGTGCGGGCCTGGGCGGTGTTGTCGCTCGGCGGCCTGGCCGCCTTCTTCCTGGCGATTCGCAGCGGTTGGTCGGCGCGTTTGGCCGATCCCTCGCTGACCCTGGCGCAAATGCTCTACGCCATTGGCTGCGCCGCGGCCGCCTACGCCATGGCGGGCCCGATGCGCGGCGGCGTGTTCCCGGTGCTGATGGTGATCCTGATGTTTGGCATGTTCCGCCTGCCGCCGCGGGTGCTGGCGGCCGTTGCTGGTTACGCCGTGGCGGTGTTTGCGGCAGTGATGCTCGCGATGGCCTGGCGCCAGCCGCAGGTCTATGTGCCGGCCATCGAGCTCGGCCACTTCCTGATGCTGGCGGCGATGCTGCCAACCGTCTCGCTGTTAGCCGCGCGGGTGGCCAGCCTGCGCGAGCGCAACCGGCGCCAGCGGCTCGACCTGGCCCAGGCCATGACGCGCATCCAGGACCTGGCCACGCATGACGAGTTGACGGGCTTGATCAACCGCCGCCACATGGTCGACCTGCTGGAGCAGGAGCGCCAGCGCTGCGTGCGCTCGGGCCGCGGCTTTTGTGTGGCGCTGATCGACATCGACCACTTCAAGCAGATCAACGAGCGCCACGGCCACAGCGGCGGCGACAGCTTGCTGCACAGCTTTGCGCGCGAGGCGCTCGGTGCCATCCGGGTGGCCGACGTGCTGGCGCGCTGGGACGGCGAGACCTTTGTGCTGCTGCTGTCGGACGCCCGCCTGCCGCTGGCGCGCGGCGGTGTCGAGCGTCTGCGCACACGCATCGAGGCCGCAGCGCTGCTCGACGGCAAGCCGACACAGCGCATCACGGTCTCGGCCGGACTGACGGAACACATCGCCGGCGAGGCCGTCAGCGACGCCCTGGCCCGTGCCGACCGCGCGCTCTACCAGGCCAAGACCGAGGGCCGCAACCGTACCGTGGTGGCCAGCGGCGGAACGGAGCCGAACTGACGCCAGCGCAAACCTTGCCGCCGCGCCACTTGCTGCTGGCTTTGGCCGTGGTGGCGGTCTGGGGCACCAACTTCGTCGTCATCAAGTTCGCCCTCGGCACCCTGCCGCCCTTGTTGCTCGCCACACTGCGCTTTGCACTG